>JAGVUK010000187.1:7979-9252 GCA_019136335.1 Methanomicrobiales archaeon | reverse complement strand
GGGGCTTTGCGGCAATCACCCCCCAAACATACCCGCTGGCTCGAGCAGCGCTGTGATCCACGCCTGCAAGTGTCATGTTCGCCCCCTCTGACGTAAAAATTAGCCGTGCGCGGGGATTCGCGAACCTTACGAAAGGGCACCGCCCCCATTCCCCGGCGTGCGCAGGGGGAGTTCCCCGGACGCTCTTTCCGGGATACGGAAAGTCATAGATCATAATCGACACTTTTATGAATTATCATCGAGTATGATCGATAAATGAATGAAAAACTGCAGATCGCACTCGAGAGCCAGAACCCCTGGTGGTTCGGAAAAGAGTTTGAAACCGGCGTTGAGCGGCTTTCTTTCTTTCCCTCCCTGATGCAGTACCTTGATGCACCGGAGGTGCTCCTCCTCATCGGCGCGCGCAGGACGGGGAAGTCGACGCTGCTGTACCAGATCATCAGTTCTCTTCTCGGAAGAGGCGTGCCCGGCAGGGCTATCCTCTTCATTACCATGGATGAACCACTCCTCCTCTCGATGGCAGACGACCCCTGGCTGATCCGTCGCATCGTCGAGGACCATCTTGCCCGCCATCCCGGTCTCGAACGGCTCTATCTCTGCATCGACGAGGTCCAGCACTACCCCTCCTGGGTGCCCACCATCAAAACCCTCTATGACACGAAGAGTACGGTCAAATGCATCCTGACCGGCTCCACATCCTCGCTGCTCAGGCAGGAGAGCAGTCGCCTCCTCTCCGGCCGGTATTTTTCCTGTACTGTGTACCCTCTCTCTTTCCCTGAGTTCCTCCGCATCCAGGGGATTGTAAACCCGACAATCATCGAGAAGAGGCATTATTTCGAGATGTACCTGAAATACGGCGGTTTCCCCCGGGTGGTCCTTGAAAAGGACGAGGACCTGAAGATGCAGATCCTCAAAAACTATTACGAGACGATCTACCTTAAGGACATCATCTACCCGAATAAGGTGAGGAAGAACAGTGAGGTTACGGACCTGCTCTATTACCTCATATCAAATGCTGGGAACGCCGCCTCGTACAACCAGATCGCCAGGACTCTCAATATCGCACCGGATACCGTGAGGGAGTACATCGAGTACGCCGGGAACGCGTTTCTCCTCTACCCCCTGATGAAGTTCGATTATTCTGTAAAAAAACAGGTTGCAAACCCAAAAAAGATCTATTTCGTGGATCCCGGCCTGATAAACGCAGTTGCATTTGCGTTCTCCGAAAATCATGGAAGACTCCTGGAAAACATCGTCTTCATCGCCCTGATGA
>JAGVUK010000187.1:0-7973 GCA_019136335.1 Methanomicrobiales archaeon | reverse complement strand
CGCCCTGATGAAGAAGTACGGCGATGTCTTCTACCACCGGGACCGCTACGAGTGCGACTTCCTGGTCAGGTCAGGCCGGACGATCGTTCTGGCCGTCCAGGTGACGCAGTCCCTGCAGGACGACACTACGAGACGGCGGGAGATGCGCGGCCTTGTCGAGGCGATGGATGCACACAGCCTCGACGAAGGAACGATCGTCACTGCTTCGGAATCGGCGGAGACGATCATCGACGGGCGGGCCGTCCACATTATCCCGATCGCAGAATGGCTGGAAGGGTTGTGACGTCTCTTTGGAACCTCTGTGTGCGCCCTGGTAGTATGAGCTGCCGGGCCGCCACAAGGTTGCCGGCCGCTCGCTGCACCATTTCTCCAGATTCGCGATGCTGTATCGCTCTGATAGACCGTGCGCGGGGATTCGTGAGTCTCGGGGGGTCAGAGGTCCAGCAGGAGGTCCGGATCCGGGTCAGTTGCTACCAGAGTGACGTTTGTGATTTTGTGGTAGAACCTGTGGGGATAACTGCAGGTTGTCTTCCCGCTCCGGCTTTTCTGCACGAAGGGTTTGAGGATATCCTCCGTCTCGTACTCAAGCGAGTACGCCGCCCCGGCCCTGAAGGCCGGCCCTTCCTTCGCCCGGAACATGACCTTCCTGAAACCCTCCATCGAATGGTCGCAGTCCGAGTAGTCCGAGGCGAAGATAAGCCCATCTTTCCGGATCCTGTCGATCACAATCCAGGTTCGTAACATCTTCTCAACCAATCCTGTTTTTGATTGCTGTTGTCCCCATCAGGCATTAAGGCGCGCCGTGCGGGGTGAAAGTGATATCGACAGGAGAACCTCGCCCATAAGGGACAGCTGGTGAAGCCCCCGAAACGGCCATTGCCGGCCTACCAAACCCACGGAATACGGTAGCCCGGTCATGCGGAGGGTGCCCCGGTCGCGTTCCCCGGGGAAGGTGGCAGGCCCACGATCATTCTTATCCCTTGACGCTCATATTTTTCGGTGAATGGCACCAAAGGCCTCACCCGGTACCTGCCTGCTCTGCAGAGCTCCCGTGACAAAACGGAGGGCTCTCAAGCACGGCATGGCCTGCCTTCAGGCGTCGGGCTGGCCCACCGGAAAGAAACCCTCCCTCCTCATCGTGATACAGGGGCGGTACAACAAAGACTACTGGCTGGTAGTCCTCGCGCGACACGGCGCCCGGCTTAAAGATCTCGACCGGCTGATCCGCGACGTATGGGTGGAGTGCTGCGACCATCTCAGTTCCTTCAAGATCGGGGGAGTCGCCTACGACTCGGACGATGAGTATTCCAGAAATGCCATGGGCGTCCCCCTCTCGCATCTCGTCTCTCCGGGCAGCACGTTCTCCTATGACTACGACTTCGGCTCCACTACATCGCTGGACCTGAAGGTGATCGGAGAGACGCCCGTTGCCCCGCCGGGCGGGCCGCTCTGCCTGATCGCACGGAACAATCCGCCGGCTATCCCCTGCGACCTCTGCGGCGGCGAGGCTGCTTTTATCCTGGACGACCCTGACGAAGATATCCCGCACTATTACTGTCGCGAATGCCTCTCTTCGACCGATCACGACCCCGACTGTGTGGAGACCATTGCCAACTCTCCAAGAAACGGCGTCTGTGGCTATGCCGAGGATCCCATCGCTGCGCATCTCTGGTATCCGCCGGGATGGAGCACGGATGGGATCGTTCCTGAGGAACCGGATGAGATCCCGGATGACGACGAGGCGGAGGTGAACGCCGCGATTGCTGCCGTCATCCAGGATATCGGACCCGATATCGATGCGTTCGTCGAGGAAGAGGGGGCGGTATACGGGGATAAGGACGCCTGTATGGCCGGAGATACTATCATAGCCTTCTGTACGTTCATGCATCTCCTCTATGGAGCGAAGATCGATGTATGGGATGCCCCATCCGTGCAGAGGTGCCTGATCGGACACCTGGCGCAAAACCCGATCTTCCTGGATGACTGGCCGGAGAGCGCCGTCCCGATTCTCTGCCGGTTCCTCTCGCGCATGGAGGCATCCGGCCGCCTCACAAACGCTTCCGAACTCATCGCCGCCCTTAAACAGGCTGAACCCGCCTTCCAGGAAGCAGCCACGAGCCCGGAGAAGAGTCAGGCCATCTTCAGGTACATCCTGATGAAAGCAAAGGAGGCAGGCATCTCCATAACCGACATAGATGCATCCTTCGCCTTCGCAGTGAAGGAACTCGCCAGGATGGCCGGGATCGACCTTGACAACAAAGAGGTTCGGGAAAGACTCTCCAGCTTGCTCGATAGCGGAATAACAGAAGCATTCTCCAGCAGACTGTGCGTCACCATGATATTTGAGAGATGCGAGGATTTCTGTAAGCGGTTTAAGGATGACACCATCCTTGAGCATTGCAGGAGGATCGTCACGATCCTCTCTGACCATCCGACCGCACCGCTCTTGCGGGGAGACGGGGTCCTCTGGAGTGCGGCGATCGTATACGCAGCCTGCCAGGATGAAGACCTGATCCGGCCGGGAAAGGGCGCCCCTCCCCTCGGGCAGGAGATCAGTTTCTTCTTCGGCTTTGAGCGAGCATCGATCCGGAACAAGGTGAGGGCGATGAGAGCGCTCCTCCCTGAATGAATAAGGCGCCGAGAGGCCAATTACGCACGAAGCGGGGGGACACACATGGAGAGATACGATCATATCCCGGCCAGCGAGAGCCAACTCCGGCGGTCGCAAGCCGCCCGAGTCGGTGCCTGAGATCTCCAGGGCGGTCGCCGACCCTTCTACCGGCTGATCCTCGCGGAGAGTTCGCCTCCATGGACGATTGGATCTCCCGGCAAAAAGGATGAGGGGTGTAACCCGGTGAAATGCAGAAAGTCGTCAGGCCTCGACGGTTGATGGGCGGGATGCCGGAGGTCCGAGCGCCACAGAGGGTGAATCACGGCCCTGCAGGAGCGGGTCCCTCAGATAACCCCCATCTCCGATAGCCGCGTCGGCAGGTACTCCTTCGTCACGAAGTCGAGCCCCCGGCTCGCGAACGCCTGCTGTTCCGACTTCAGCTTCATCTCAAGCTGCAGGTTGATCTGGTTCCTCCAGTAGTCGGTCGCAAACCGCGGATCGGTCAGCTCTGCCTTCAGGGCGTTGATGTCCTGCTCGGTGAGGTGGTCGGCGGGGAGGTTGTAGTCGGATATATCGGAGGGCTGCACCCCGATGAACTGCGCCTGGGGCGTCGCGAGAAGTTCCGACATGTGAGCGCTCTTGATCGAGCCGTAGGCGACGCTCGCGTAGATCCGGTAGGACCAGGGGTCGCCGTCGGTGAAGACCACGACCGGGAGGTTGAGCGACTCGTTGAGCCTCCGGAGGACCCGCCGCGTGGAGCGCGCCGGCTGCCCCTTGAGGTGGACAAGGATCGCCCCGTACTCCTCGTCGAACCCGTTCTCCATCAGACGGGCGTACATACCGCCGGTCTCGATGGCGACGACGAACTTCGCGTCATGGTCGACGAAGTCGATGTTGTCGACGTTGTTCGGGATCGGGTAGCCCGCTTCCCCGACGTCCTCCTGGCAGTGCATCTCCCGCACCCCGCGCCGGGTCGTCTCCCGGATCCGCAGGGGTCCGAAGATCGAGGCGCCGTCCTCCTCCGGCCTGAGGTGGAACGCCTCCCGCTGCACGTCGGCGATGATCTCGAGATCCTCGATGAGAAGGTTGCTCTCGTCCTGGGCGGCGAACTTCGCTCTTTTCCACCCTTCGGATATGTAGTAGAGCTCTCTCAATGTCGACGACCGGTTCTCGATGAGCTGTCTCTTCAAGAACCCGATGACGTAGGCCATCTTCAGGAGATGGACCGCACTCTTCTCGGTCGCCGCCGACCGGGTGCTCTCCTTCTCGCCGTACTTCCAGACCTCACTCTCATCGTCATACTCGATATTCTGTTTCGTCCGCGTCGGCAGCCGGATGTAGGGCACGATGCCGTCCTGCATCTGGTCATACCACCCGCGGGCGATGCCCACCAACCGCTCGCGCGCAAGCGTATCCATCTCTTCCCTAGACATCGAGATCCACCACCACTTTCCTGCCGTCCTCCACGCCGCGGAGGTCGAGCGACCCGTCGCCTGCCCCCGTATAGACGACCCGCCAGGCCGCCCCGGGGGCAAGTGTGCACCGCCAGACCTTGTTGTACTCCCCGTCGATCTCGTCCACGAAGTCCGGCCGGGGCTCCGCGTCCTCCCCCGCATCACGGGAGAGGCTGTAGAGGACGAGCGTGACCTCTCCGGCCGTGTAGTTGTTCACGTCAATACGGACCTTCCCGTCGCTCGTCCGCTTCTTCGCCACGACCTTGCGCATGATCTTACCCTCGATCGGGGAGGTATCCACCAGGGGAAGTTCGACGATCTCGCTCACTTTCGCGGCGATCTCCGGGATGATCGAGCATATCGCCCGGGCCCGGTCGTCCTGCAGTTTCTTCCTCTCCCGGCGGGAGAGGTAGGTCTTGAGTTCCCGGCCGAGCTCCTGGAGGACGAGGACGATCTCCCGCTCGATCTCCGGGATGGAGGCGACCGCATCCTTGCTCTCGCTCGTGAAGGGGACGTTCGTGGACGCCACGTGGACCATGACGAGCGCCGGGCCCGTGGGAAGGCCCTGCTGCGAGAGACCGTAGTTTCTCCAGTTCACCTGCGCAACACAGTTCGTGATCGCGCAGGCGCCCTGCTGGTAGAGGAGCGGGACGCGGTTTGCAAACCGGAAGAGCTGGGCGTTCCCTTCGGGGGGAATCTTGCCGCCGTAGCCGATCGCAGCCTCGATGATGAACGAGTGCCCGCCGTAGACCGCGCTCGGGCGGGTCCGGGCCCTGACGAAGTCGAGCTGGATCTCCTTCTCAAGCCCCCTGCAGATCAGGTCCTCCCCGATGGGGGAGAGGCACTGCTGCGCCGGCGGCGCGGGGACCTTCACGCTCTGCATGGCGTCAAGGAGCCGTTTGAGCTCATCGGCGTCGAGGTTCTTCACCTTCCGGGAGGGTTTGAGCCCGGCCAGAGCGATCATCTCGTCTGCGGTCTTCTTCCCGACCCGGGAGAAACTCCCGATGAGGAACTCATCGACGGTCCCGGTGCTCGCGGCCGCGAGCCTCCTCAGCGCCCCGAACTCGATCCCGTGCGGGTGGGGGAGGACGGGCTTCGGGCACGGCGGGACCTCGCTTGATACCCGCTCAAACGTCGTCACCTCGCCGTCGATATCGGCCGTGACCCGCGCGTGCGGGTTGACGATCGCGGTGAGGCGGAGGTAGTCCAGCAGCCGCTTCTTCGCGGCAAGGGTGCTCTTGAACTGGATCTCAAGCCTTGTGCCGTGCATCCGGTCCCAGTCGATCTCCTCGTGGCTGACGATCTCGGGCTCGTTCGTCTCGGTCCTGATCATCAGCTCGAACCGGTGCGCCGACGCCTTCGCTCCCGTCCGGGAGGTGACCAGCGCCGGGGTGCCGGTGGTGAGCTGGGCGTACAGCACCGCCGCCGATATCCCGATCCCCTGCTGCCCCCGGCTCTGCCGGATCTGGTGGAACCGGGAGCCGTAGAGGAGCTTCCCGAAGACCAGCGGGACGTTCTCCGGCACGATCCCAGGGCCGTTGTCCTCGACCGTGATCCGGTAGACCTCGGCATCGACCCTCCGTACGCCGACGAATATGTCGGGGAGGACTTCGGCCTCCTCGCAGGCGTCGAGGGCGTTGTCCACCGCCTCCTTGATGGTGGTGATGATCCCGCGCGTCGGGGAATCGAACCCGAGAAGGTGCTTGTTCTTCTCGAAGAACTCCGCGACGCTGATGCTCCGCTGCTGTCTTGCGAGATCCTCAGCAAGCACCATGCCGTGCTACCTCAGCGATGGCGTCCTCAAGGCTCTTCTCCTGCTGTTCGCCGGAGGAGAGGTCCCTGAGGGTCACCGTCCCCGCCTCGACCTCGCGCTTCCCGAGCACCACCGCAAAGTCAGCGGTCTTTGCGGCGTGGGAGATCTGGGCGCCCATCCCCCGTTGCATGAGGTCGACCTCGGTCCTCACCCCCGCGCCCCGGAAGGCCCGGGCGACCTCGAGCGCCCGTGCCCGTGCGTCGGGTGTGCAGACGACGCCGACGACGGGCTCGTGCGCAAGCGGAAAATCCCCGACCGAGACCATGACCCGGTCAAAGCCGATGGCAAAGCCACAGGATGCGACATCGTCGCCGCCAAAGAGGTGGGCGAGCCGGTAGGTGCCGCCGCCGAGGATCTGGTTCTCCGCGCCGAGGTTCCTCGCAAACCCCTCAAAGACCATCCCCGTGTAGTAGTCGAGGCCGCGGGCGATGCCGAAGTCGGGCTGGTAGTTGATGTTCTGGGAGTCGAGGAGCGCAAACGTCTCCTCGATCCGCGCGCGCTCCGGGACGTCGCCGGCAATCTCAAAGACCTCCGGGACGGTGCGGCACTCCGAGAGGGCCGCGAGGGGTTCGGCGAGGTGGGTGAGACCCTTCCCGACGAGCGCCGCCTCAAGCCCTGCCGCATCGTGCTTGTCGAGGCAGGCCATGATCGCCCGCTGGTCGCCGGGGGCGAGATCGGCGAGGAGGTGCTTCATCGGCGCGAGGTGGCCGACATGGAGGTCGAAGGTGACCCCGCTTGATTGGAGCGCCTCATTGGCGAGCATGATCACCTCGGCGTCGGCGAGTGGAGTGTCCGAACCGATGAGCTCGACGCCGAACTGCCAGAACTGCCGGTACCGGCCTTTCTGCGGGCGTTCGTAGCGGAAGCAGTCGGCGAAGTAGCACCAGCGGATGGGTTTCGGGAGGACTTTGCCCTCGTTGACGTACATCCGCAGCACCGCCGCCGTCACCTCGGGCCGGAGCGTCATCTGCCGCCCGCCCTTGTCCTCGAAGACGTACATCTCCTGGATGATCCCTTCGCCGGACTTCATCGTGAAGAGTTCAAGGTGCTCGAAGTCGGGCGTGCTGACCTCCCGGTATCCCCACCGGCGGGCCGTCTCGCGCATCCGCCGCTCGATCAGTCGCCGCCGTTCCATCTCGTCGGGTAAAAAATCCCGTGTTCCCCGTGGTTTCTGAAGCATTGGTAGTCTCCTGAACTAAAGTCTCTTGCGTGAACCCTTATCTTTTATGCGCTGTGCCCTGCCGAAGAACCGCTCGGCGGCGCCTTCATTGTGCCACACGTTCTCCCGGTCGGCCCGGCCCTGGAGGTAGAGGGCTAACAGGACCAGGCCGAGACCCAGGTACTCCCACGCTTCGGCAAACGCGGTGATGAAAAAACCGAGCAGGGCGAGCGCCGTGCAGGGTACCCCCCAGTATGCCGCCGTCCGGTAGCCGGATAGACCAGTCCGGTAAAAGATCCGTAAGTCGCGGAGCCACAGGAAGACGGTGACGGCAACGCCGAACCCTGCAACGTAGACGAGGTAGGACATAAGATGAAGTAATATTATACTTCCACTCCTATTTTTGTTATCGAACTATGCTGCCGAATGCCACCATCAGGGACATCCTCCGGATGTATCGTAGCGGTGAGGTATCTGAGGACGAGGCGGCGGCCGCCATCGAAGGGCTCCGTATCGAGGTCCTCGACGAAATGGCCCGGATCGATGCCGGGCGGAGCGTGCGTTGCGGGATGCCCGAGGTGGTGCTCGCCGAAGGAAAGGACCCCCTGACCTTTGCCGATATCATGCTCGCGCAGGTGAAGGCGGCCGGGAGGTGCGTCGCGACGAGAGTCTCGCCGGCGCATCTTGAGGCCCTGCAGGTGCGGCTGCCGCCGGGGGTCCGGATGGAGCACCGGGAGGCGGCACGGGCCGTCATCCTCTCGACGGGCAACGAGCCGGATCACCGGGGCGGGACCGTCGCCATTCTCACCGCGGGAACGTCCGATATTCCGGTCGCCGAGGAGGCGAAGCTGATCGCCGAGGAGATGGGGTGCAACGTCAGGACCGCGTACGACGTCGGTGTGGCGGGGATCCACCGCCTCTTCTCGGCGCTCAGGG
>JAGVUK010000279.1 GCA_019136335.1 Methanomicrobiales archaeon | reverse complement strand
CACGTTCGCCCCCCGTGAGACCGCGATCCCGAGCAATCCGAACCAGATGATATCCGCACCGATGTGCCCGACGTAGAACGCGGCAAACGACGGGTGGAGCGCGAGAAACCCGACGCCGAACGTGAGCCACCAGACCCACCAGTAGGGGCTCCCGAGCGTGCAGGCCACCCCGAAGGCGACCGGCGCCCTCGTCTCTTTGCTCGCGACGACGGCATCGCCCGCGTGGAGGAACTGCCCGATCCCGAGCGCGACGAGGACGCCCGACCCGATGAGGGCGATGAGGTCGATGGCCGCGACCATGACCGCCTCCGGGATACCGTGCCCGGCCACCAGCCCCGCAACGAACGGCCCCGGCCGCCGCGGCCCGAGGCCGAGGATCGAGGCGGTCATGGGGCCGGGGGATGCGGCCCCGGAGAGCCCGATCAGGAACGATGCTATGACGACATCGATCACTCGTCGCCCCTCCTTCGCAATACGAAGTAGGGGAGGAGCAGGACGACGGCGACCGAGAGCCAGATGGTGCCGAACGTGGTGAGCAGGATCTCGCGCTCGGGGGCGTAGAAGCGGACCTCCATGGCGTCCGCCCGGTCCCAGGTGATCTCCGTGGTCCCGTTCGGCCCGGAGGAGACGACCCCGCCGGGGCTGACCATGCCGATGAGCGGATTTCTGACGTCGAACCCCCCGGGAAGGGAGACGGTTATGGTGTACGGTTTATCGAAGACCGCAACAAGATGGTTATCTCTCACGGGAACCCGGTAGGTGATCGTGTAGTTCCCCTCTGGGAAGGTGATGATGCCTCTCCTCGTCTCCCGGTACTCGACCGGGCCCGAAGGACCGAGCACCTCGAGATCCTCGACCTGGAGCGGGACACGCTCTCCCATCAGGCCCGGGCTCCAGAACGCGTACTCGCTCGCCGTGACCTGGACCGAGGCCTCGCAGACGGTGCCGCCGGGGAGCACCTGGAAAGCGGCCTCTTCGGCCGCCGCCGGGGCCGAGATGAGGATCAGTGCAAGGCAGAGAGCAGCGAGTGCAGGTCCGCGTCGATCTCGAGGGGAGGCGCGCATTGTCGTACCACTGTCTCCGGATCTTTTAAGAGATGACCGGTCACCACGCAGACGATCCGCTCATCCTTATCGATCAGCCCCTGTTCGGCAAGTTTCCGTATTCCGGCGACCGAGGCTGCGGAGGCGGGTTCGACCCCGATGCCCTCTTTCCTCGCAAGGTCCCGTTGCATGGCAAGGATCTCCTCGTCGGTCACGGCCGCCGCCGTCCCGCCGGTCGCGCGGACGGCGACGAGCGCTTTCTCCGCGTTCACCGGGGCGCCGATCCTTATTGCGGTCGCAACCGTCTCGGGCGCGGTCTCAGGGACGAGCTCTTCGAGGTTCTGCGCTATCGCCTTCACGAGCGGCTGCGAGCCCGCCGCCTGGATGCCGGTCATCATCGGCAGCCGGTCGATGAACCCGAGGGCCTCGAGTTCCCGGAGACCCTTGTAGACCGCGGAGATGTTGCCGGCATTCCCGACGGGGAGGACCATCCGGTCGGGCACCTCGCCGCCGAGCTGGTCGATCGCCTCAAACCCGATGGTCTTCTGCCCCTCCAGGCGGTAGGGGTTGACCGAGTTCAGGAGGTAAAGCCCCTGGCTGATGCAGAGCTCGTGTACCATCTCGAGCGCCTTATCAAAGTTGCCGCGGATGGATATGACCCGTGCGCCGTGCATCAACGCCTGCGCGACCTTGCCGAGGGCCACCTTCCCTGCGGGCAGGAGGACGATGCAGGGGAGGTCGGCCTTCGCCGCGTAGGCAGCAAGGCTTGCGGAGGTGTTCCCGGTGCTTGCGCAGGCGACGCTCGTCATACCGAGTTCCCGGGCCATACTGACGCCCACGGTCATGCCACGGTCCTTGAACGAACCGGTCGGGTTCATCCCCTCGTGTTTGGCGTAGAGTTCGGGGAGGCCCAGTTCTTTGCCGATATTCTTCAGGTGGTAGAGCGGGGTGCCTCCTTCCTGGAGGGTGACCGGTTCGCCCCGGACCGGGAGGAGCTCGCGGTAGCGCCAGACCGAGAGGGGGCGTCGGTTCCATTCGTCACGGGAGACGTCGATGCCGTCCAGGTCGTATTCGACGGCCAGCAGGTGTCCGCAACGGTTGCACGTATAGATGATCTGGTCCGGGGTGTAGGTTGCACCACAGTGAACGCAGACGAGACGGTACATGGAAAAATGGTTGATCGCGTGGATACGTATAGATATGGTATCGCGGATCGGGGCTGGACTCTGCCGGCCCGCTCACCTGCGCCGCTCGCACCGGACGCGGCAGATAAGCATGAAGAGCAGCCAGAGGACGGCGGTGCCGACGAGCGCGAGGCTCCTGAGATCCCCGGGCGATACGGTGGTCACGAAGGGTGCGACAAACATTCCGGCGGCCGCCAGGGCGAGCACGACGGCGAAGGCCGCCGGGCGCACCTCGAAATCCCCCCATGTCCGGACGCGGCCTGCCATCCGCCGCCGGGAGAAGGGATAGAGCCAGGCGACGCCGGCCGGCGTACAGGCGTCTTCCATGAGGTGGAGGACGCACCCGGCAAAGAACGCAAGTCCGAAGGCGGGAAGGAGCGCGAGGGACCACCCGAGCCAGGTGAGGATGAGCGCCAGGTAGCCGGAGAGGATCACGGACGTCAGCCCGACACCCGAGAACGAGTGGAGCAGCCCACGGTGCCGGTGCCGGTAGCTCTTCCGGAGGATGAGCGAGAACACAAGGGAGAGCGGGTAGTAGATGAGGTACCTGATGGTGTAGCCGAAGACCGGGAGCACCACGGCAAAGCCGTTTAAGACCTGTCCTCTCTTCCCCTTCATCCCGCCGATCCGGCCGTTGAAGATCGCCGCGTCGACGGCGTCCGCGTCCGGCGCAAGCGAACCGACAAAGACACCGAAGAAGAGGACGGCGATCAGGGCCGGGTCGAGGACGGGGACAGAGGGCGCGATGAGGAGTCCTGCCGTCGTGAGACTGAGGTATACGTGCTGGTCGCCCCGCATGGAATGTCTCTATAGATTAGAGAGCAGCCTGTGATAAAGATCGCTTCTACGGTCTGAAAGTGAAGGGAGGCTTTTTCGGGCAGCATGGACCACGGCCGGGTCGAGGTCGATGAAGAGAAGTTCTTCCCCGGATCCACCCCGGGCAATGATCTCGCCGTCGGGGTCGGCGGCGAGCGATCCCCCGCAGTAGATCCCGCCGGGCCCGCCTGCCGTGTTGACTCCTGCCGTGTAATACTGGTTCTCGAGGGCACGGGCAGGGAGCAGGGTCTCCCAGTGGCGCAACCGGCAGCACGGCCATGCCGCCGGTAAGAGCACGCACTCCGCCCCGGCGAGCGCGTATATGCGAAAGATCTCCGGGAACCGGAGATCGTAGCAGACGGCAAGCCCGAACGTCATCCCGTCAACGGCAAAGGTGGCGATCCGGTCGCCCGGCGTGTAGTTGCGGTCCTCCCCGCCGGGTGAGAAGAGGTGGACTTTTGCGTAGGCGGCGAGGAGTTCGCCGCCTGCACCGAGGACCACGACGGTGTTTTTGGGCCGGTCTCCCTCTCCCGCTTCGACGATCGATCCTATAACCACGATGCCGCTCTCCTGCGCCATTCGCCTGAATGCAGCGGCGAGCGGCCCGTCCAGGGTCTCTCCGGACCCGGGAGAGATCTCCGGCGACCACCCCGTCACAAACTGCTCGGGAAAACAGATGAGCGACGCCCCGGCAGCAGCGGCCTCTTCGGTCATCCGGCCGGCCGCATCGAGCATCCCGCCCCCGCCGCCGGCAACCTGGGCAAGCGCTATCTTCGTCATCGCCGGGATGGAACCCCGTCCTGGTCCCTTGAGGAGAGAACGAGCACGGTGGCGCCGAGGACGACGAGGGCGGCGAGCACAACCATGGCGTAGGAGGCGTAGGGGACGTCGATCGCAAACGTCAGCGCTCCGATGAGGACCCCGCCCGCAATGATGCTCGAGCTGATCAGGACCGCCCCGGGAAACGTGAGATCGGGCGTCATGCAGGGCCTCCGGTGAGTACGGGGAACGCCGCCCTGATCCCGATAAGGATGAACTGGACTGCAATCGCGATGAGGAGCATACCCATCAGCCGGTTGACGGCTCGAAACTCCCGCTGCCCGATCCGCCGGACGATGATGTCGGAGTGCTGCATCATGTAGCAGGTGAGCCCGACGGCCGCGCCGGCGGCGAGCGGCACGATGGCGATTGCGGCGATGCTCATGCTCATCGCCTCGTTCATCAGTACGATCACGGAGGCGATGGCGCCGGGTCCCGTGATCATCGGGATCGCAAGCGGCATGACGGCGATGTCGTCCGCGTCCTGCCCCTCGTACTTCTCGGTCGCGGTCATCTTCGTCCGCGAGGTCTTTGCGTAGACCATGTCCATGCCGATCCCGAAGAGGAGGAGGCCGCCCGCGATGCGGAACGCCTCGATCGAGATGCCGAAGAGCTGCAGGATCCAGCCGCCGGCGACGGTGAAGATCAGCAGGACAACCAGGGCGAACCGGCTCGCATCACGGGCGACCTTGAGTTTTGTTGCCCCATCCATCGTGCCGGTGAGGGAGACGAAGATCAGGGTGGCCGCGAGCGGGTTCACTACGATGATGAGCGAAGAGAAACTCAGCAGCGCAAAACTCAGGAGGTCTACCATCCGTGATCAGGTATGCGGCAGGTTCGCTATTAGCACTTGTGGTTTGCCGGCAGGGCAACCGATTCGTTTCCAGGGAAACCCGGCACAGGGAAAGATATTTCCTGCCGGCAGGGCCCGGCGGGCGAAGAAGATCCCCGCGAACGCTCCGCCGGCGGTTTGCGGTGTGCCCGGTCTCGCTGAAGCGACGGTGTACGGCTCGCGGGCACTGACCCTGGAGGGTGCCGTGCAGTCGGGAGCTCCAAAAAAGGAAAGCGGTTTTCCCGCCGGTATTCACTCGTAGAGGACGGGTTCGTCGATCTTCGAGTATTCGACCAGCTCGCCGGGCGCGAAGTGGATGCCGAGTTCGCGGACAGCGCTCTCCGGAGAGTCGGATGCATGGATCACGTTCCTCCCGATGTCGAGCGCGAAGTCGCCGCGGATGGAGCCCGGCGCCGCCTCTGCAGGGTTTGTGGCGCCGATCATCCTGCGGACGACCGCGACTGCGCCCTTCCCCTCCCAGGCCATCAGGAAGCAGGGGCCGCTCATGATGTAGACCTTCAGGCCAGGAAAGAAAGGTTTCTCCAGGTGCTCCCGGTACTGCTCGACGACCCGCTCTTCGGGGAGGATTTCAAGTTTCGCCCCCGCGATTTTGAGTCCCTTCGCCTCGAACCGGGAGACGATCTCCCCGACGAGTCCACGCTGGACGCCGTCGGGCTTGACCATCACAAAGGTGCGATCCATGCCGGATCACTCTTTACCGCGGGCCTTCCGCCCGGCTGCGGTCCATTCGACGCGGCGCGGCACCCGACCGAGTTTGTAGTTGTTCTGGCACTTGGTGCTGCAGAAGTAGTAGACGGTCCCGTCCCTCTTGACGAACATCTTGCCGGTGCCGGGCTCGAGGGGCTCTCCACAGAAACTGCAGATGTATCTGTCGACCATGGGTTACCGCCTCGAGAGTTTCTTCGCTTCACGTTCGGTCTCGAGCAGCGAGAGGATGTCCCCCTCCCGGATGGGACCCACGGTGTTACGGGTGATGATCCGCCCCTTGTTTGGGCCATCGAGGACCCGGCACTTCACCTGCTGGGCTTCCCCGTGCATGCCGGTCATGCCGATGACCTCGATAACTTCTGCGGGCGTTCCGTCGTTTGCCATGTCTTCTTCCTCACGCTCTCAGTGCGGTTATCTGCTTCGCGATCTCATCGACGAGATCCTTCGCCTTGC
The DNA here is from genome assembly GCA_019136335.1 of Methanomicrobiales archaeon. Taxonomy (GTDB): domain Archaea; phylum Halobacteriota; class Methanomicrobia; order Methanomicrobiales; family Methanoculleaceae; genus Methanoculleus. The sequence continues at coordinate 2,444 of JAGVUK010000279.1, read as the reverse complement.
CGGGCTTGACGATAGCGGCGGCTGCCGAACCGACCTCAAGGCCGCTCGCAGAACCGATATCGTTCTGCTTCGTGATGTAGACGAAAGGAATCTGCTTCTCTTCACAGAGCGGCGGCAGATGCATCACGATCTCTTCGGGCTCAACGTCTGAACCGATGAGAACCAGCTGGGCGATGTTCCTCTCGATTGCTTTCGTTGCCTCGTTTGCTCCCTTCTTTACCTTACCGGTATCTCTTGCGATCTCAAGGGCTTCAAGGGCCTTATTCTGGATCTCTTCGGGAATCTCGAATTTTACATATGCCTTTGCCATAACTCGCCTCTTTCAGGAACAGGTCTCGCTGCTCCGTCATCATTCATCAGTAGCGTAGCTGATCGAATGCGCTCTATTATGTCAATAGGAGGAGTGATAAAGGTTTGTCATTCGACCCTGCCGCGGCCAAATCTGATTCGGTCGTTTTCGGCCGGGGCGCATGGGTGTGGCCGCGCCATTATGCAGGGATCCGATAGATCCGGACTCCTTCTGCATCGTAGATGAGCTCAAGCGCATCTGCCGGGATCGCTACCCGGTAGCGGTCGCGTTCTTCGGCACCCACGTAAAGGAGCGTGGCGTTGTACGCCCGCGCAAGGTCGACGGTCTGCGACGGCTGCTCGTATATCGCCCGCACATCGGTGCTCCGTTCAGCTATGCGCCCCTCCTCCCCCCGCCACATGTACTCGTGGAACGGCATCCCGACAATGGTCGGGATCCCGGAGAACGACGACACCCGGGAGTAGTAGGTATAGTCTCCCCCTTCCGCCTCGACGACGATATGGTTGCCCGGAAGGCTCCGGAGGAACGCTATCGCCGCCGCATCTCCCGGGTGCGATCCTTCGAGATACGCTGCCCCGTCGAGGGTGTGGCTCCCGTAACCGAAGTCGATGTTGATCGCGAAGGGTGCGGCGAGGAGAGCGGCTGCGGCCAGGGCCGGCAGCACCCTCTCTACCCCGGCAGGCATGCGCCTGCCCATACCGACGTTCCGGAGCCACTCCCCGGCGACGGCAAGGCTTGCCGTTCCCATAAGGAGCCAGGCAGGAAGGTAGAACTTGAAGACCGTGTTCATCCGGAAGTAGGCCTCCCCCATGTTGTCCTTGAGGTAGATGATCTCGGTCGCGAGAATGATCGCGAGCCCGAGGATGGCCAGCGTATCGGCGGCTGAAAACCTGCGGCGTGCAATGAGGTAGACCAGCGGGATGACGGCGATGGCTGCGGCAGGATAGCCGGCGAGCACAAACGGCACCGCGGCGGCGAGGAGGTAGGGCCGCCTCCTGATATCTGGGGCAGAGGAGGCGATGAGGATCGCGAGGAAAAACCCGTGGACCAGCAGGAACTCCACCGGTTCCGAGGGTGCCGGGACGATCCCGATCCCCCCGATGCCGGGGCTGTCAAGCTGCAGGTAGAACGGGAGGTAGGCCGCTATCGCGAGCGGCGGCACGGCGGCAAGCATCATCCAGGACCGCTCGTCATCAAGCGCAAGGTTCCCGTAGCGCCGCCATACGAGGAGGCCGAAGACCAGCGTGACCGGTGCGTAAACAAGCACGTCCCAGGAGTTGATCCCGGGCATGGACCCGAGGGCGAGGGCGGCAAGCCCGCAGAGGAGTGCCCGCCCCCGCATGGTGAGCGTCCCCCACCGCGTGTAGGCAAAGACCAGGAGGAAGAGCAGGAATCCCTGGTTGAAGAGGCTGATGACGTGCGGGTGCACGTCGCCCCAAAGCATCGAGAAGAGGGGATACTCGTTGATGGTATCCGCGATCGTCCGGGTGCTCCCCCAGAGGACGTCGAACCACGAGTCACCGATAGCGATATGGTAGATTGCCGAGGGGTTCGGTATAAAGAGCGCAAGCACCGGGAGCCACCGGTAGCGGTCGAGGAGGAGGTGCCCGAGGGCGTAGAGCGAGACGACGGCAAGGCCGAGCACCGTCGGGAGGACGAGGTTGAACGTGACCGTCGAAGGAACGCCGGAGACAAGCCCGAGCACCCCACTCATCCAGTAGCCGATGTAGTAGTAGACGTCCAGCGTCCCCCCCGCATGCCAGGGGTCGAGCGGCGGAACGGTCGGCTGCCGCATGATCGAGGCGATGAACGCGTGGTCCATGAACTTCTCGGCGTAGGAGATGGTCGGGTTGATCCAGCGCACCTCGAGCATGAAGAGGAAGGGGACCAGGAAGGCAAGGTCCCAGGCGAGCGCCGAACGCAGGCGCTCCTTCGTGTAGAACCCCCGCGACCCGGCGAGGACGATCCCGGCGAGAAACGGCAGGAGGGCGAGCCAGACCGGAAGGCCCAGAAGACCACAGTACCAGGAGAGAAGCGTGAAGAGAAGAACCGATGCCGGGTATGCGGCGGCGGCCGCAAGGCTGCCGAGGGTGCGGTCGAGCGCCGGCCAGGTGCCGAGGTGGAGCGCTTTGAT
>JAGVUK010000034.1 GCA_019136335.1 Methanomicrobiales archaeon | reverse complement strand
CGGGTGGGCCTTGTCTCGTTCTCCTCCTCTACGACGGTGGATAATGTTCTGGGTGATTCTTTCGAAGCGGTGACCGGAAAGCTGAATACTCTTAACGCGAATGGCGCAACCCAGCTGCGGCGGGGGATCTATGAGGCGATCCTCATGCAGAAGAACCAGGAGCAATCTGGAGCCGTCAAAGCCGTGGTCATCATGACCGATGGCGACTGGAACTATGATGGAAGCCCGATTGGGCACGGGACGGGGTATCCTGCGAATTCAAGTCCGACGTTTAGTGGCAATACGTTAGAACCGGAAAAGTACCGATACTACGATGGCCTTGGTGGAACTCTTGAAAGGGAGTTCCGATGGAGTTATTTGAAATGCACTGACGGGGAGTTCACCAATCAGAACATGTCCCGGTTTGCCAGCGATAACGGCGTGAAACTTTACACGATCACGTTTGCCTATAAACCCAGTCCAACGGTCAACGAGACGATGCGTATACTCGCGACCTCAACCGGCGGGTTCTATGAGCATGCCGGGAGCGGCGAACAGCTCACTGATATCTACAGGCGTATCGCCGGCGACCTCAAGACCGAGGCCGGCGTCGATACCCGGGTGGCCCTTGACTTCGGCACGATCCGGGTCAACGACGAAGACCGGGCGGGAGAGGATGTATTTGCCTACATCCACGAGGCGAATATATCGACCACCATCGAGAGCTGGGTCGAGAACGAGACGGGACCCCACGAGATTATTTCCCTGAATACCATCAACCAGACCGACGACTGGAACGACGACCACACCCTGAGCTTCAACATCGGCACGGTCCACCTCGATCAGGTCTGGGAGGCGACGTTCCGCCTCAAAGTGCTCACCGACGGCAACATCAACATCTTCGGGCCCGGATCGAAGATACGCTTCAACGAAGGAGCAGCAGAACTCGACCTTCCCGACACCTTCATCACGGCCGTGCCGGACCTCACCAACACGGGCCTCGGCTCCGGGACGCTTCAACTCGCGAACCCGCGCTACACCTGCACGGAACCGGCCCTGGAGTTCCTCACCGCCGCCTGGGACCTCTCGTACACCGGGGCGGGAACCGTGACCGAGGTCGTGGAGTACTCAAACGACGGCGGCCTCTCCTGGGTGCGGTTCGACACCCTGACCGCAGGCAGCACCGCGACCGGGGGCGTCGCCACCCTTGATGTCCGGGACCTCCCGCCCGGGGAGTACCGGGTCCGGGTACGCGCCTCAGCGGATGACGCGCCCGACGCCGGGGTGCTCTTCCCTCCGATCCGGGTCGGGGAACGACAAACGGTGTATATCAAGCTCTCATAATTTTTCAGGGTGCACCCGGTGCACCCGGGAAGAAATGACGGACCCAGCGGGAATTGAACCCGCGTCCTTGGGTTCGAAGCCCAAAAGGATGCCAGCGGGAATTGAACCCGCGTCCTTGGGTTCGAAGCCCAAAAGGATGTCCTCTACCCCATGGGTCCCCACATGGGTTTCTATCATAAGTTATTAAGCGTTTTTATGCCAGTACTCTGTACAATGATCCTCTCATCCAGCGAAATCGCTCGCAGACGTGAGGACGGCGATCTCGTCATCGAGCCGTACCACAACGTATCCCAGCAGCCCGCATCCTACGACCTCCGGGTGGCCGAAGCAACAACCCTCCCGCACGGCGCGTGCACCCTTGTCCCCTCGATCGAGCGGGTAGAACTCCCCGCCGACCTCGCGGCAACCCTCCGGTGCCGCTCCTCGCTCGCCCGCCGGGGCGTCATCCTCGGCGGCGGGTTCGTCGATCCCGGGTTTCGCGGCCAGCTGACCCTCTGCCTGACCAACATGGGGCCGGAACCCATAACCCTCGCTCCAGGAGACCGGGTCGTCCAGATGGTCATCCAGGAAGTCAGGAATGGCGACCGGCTCTACCAGGGCAGATACCAGGACAGTCTTGGCGCGGTGCATACGCGATGAGCCCCTCCATACGCTCAGAGCGGAAGTATCTTGAGCTCCTCCGGATCCTCGCGGAGTCGCACGAACCCCTGGGCGCAAAGAGGTTGAGCGAGAAGATGGCCGAGCGGGGGTTCGTCCTGAGCGACCGCGCCGTCCAGTACTACCTCCAGTACCTCGACGAGATGGGGTTCACGGAGAAGATCGGAAACCGGGGACGTATCCTCACCGAGGCAGGGACCGCCGAGAGCGAGAGCGCGCTCGTCGACGAACGGATCGGTTTCATCATATCGAGGCTCGAGCAGCTCTCCTTCCGGAGCACCTTCAACCCGGCGACCGGGACCGGAAGCGTCGCCTACAACCTCTCCTTCGTGCGGGAGGAGGACCTCCCGGGCGTCACGGCAGCCTTCGACGAGGTGGCAGAGAGCGGCTACGGGTTCCTCAGCACCTACCGGATCGTCGATGCCGACCCCCGGATACCTGACGGCCATGTTGGGATCATGACGGCCTGCAGCGTCACCCTCGACGGTGTCCTCCAGAAGATGGGCATACCCGCGAGGCTTGAGTACGCGGGGAGGATGGCCGTCGATGAGAACGGCTCTGCCGGGTTCCTCGACCTCATCGGCTACAGAGGAACCTCGGTCGACCCGCTCCACCTCTTCATATCCGCCGGGCTCACCGCGATCAACCGGCTGGTGACAACCCGGGCCGGTGTGGCGCTGGCAAACGTCCGTGCGGTCCCGGCGGCCGCGCGGGACCGGGTGGAGGAGGCTGCCGGCCTGATGATGGAGTGCGGGTTCACCTTCCCTGCCGGGAACGGGATCGGGGAGTTCAACCTCCCGAGGCACCCCTACCGGCTCTCCGTCGTCGCCTTCAGCGGCATGAACATGGTGGCAAACGCCGTTGAGAAGGGCTACGCCATCCCGCCGTCGTCGCGGTCGTCGTCCGGTTTCTTCTCCACTTTCTTCTTCGGCCGCTCGACTGCATCGATCACATCGAGCCTCCCGCGGGAGGGGTCCACCTCCTTCGGGCGGGGTCCCCCGCGGCCGAACCCCCGGCCGGTCTGATCCAGCGGGGCGTCCTTCGGTGCGGGAGCCGCCCCGCGCATCTGCAGACCGGGCTCATCGAGGATCCCGTCGCGTGGCCGCCGCACCCCGCGGTCCAGCACAACCGCATCGCCGGTGAGCGCCCCGTCCTTCGGGCGCTGTACCGGGCGGACGGGTGCGGAGTAGAGCACTGCATCGTCTTTTGGGGCGTTTTTCGCGATGTTGATGCCCTTTGGGCCGAAGGCGGAATTCTTCGGCGCAGGCATAGACGAGGTGACCGATGCCGACCCGGTGAGGTCAATCTCCCGCCC
>JAGVUK010000081.1 GCA_019136335.1 Methanomicrobiales archaeon | reverse complement strand
GGGCGGCGACCTCTTGCCGCGGGTACCGGTTCAGGCCCGGAAGGGAGCAGACTTACCGTGGACGTTCGGCGCCCATGGGGTTGCGGGGTGGAGGAGGGATGCAGCGGTGAATGCCTGTGCGCACGGTCGACCGAGGACACGTCCCCAACGGCGATCTCCATGGCAAAAGTAACAATTCTTGGGGCTACCGGGAACGTCGGCATGTTTGCGGCCCACACCATATCCGAGATCCCGCACATCAGCGATATGCTGCTCGTCGGGAGGCCCGGACGTGAAGATTTCCTTGCAGGCTGCTGCCGCGACCTCTCCGATTCGTTTGCTGCGCGAGGCACCCACGTCAGGCTCTCGTACAGCACCCGCCTTGCCGATGCGGAAGGCTCAGACATCGTCATCTGTACAGCAGGAGTCCCCCGCCGGCCCGGCCAGGACAGGAACGACCTCGCCTTCGAGAACGCGAAAGTTGTTGCCGAAACCGCCGAGACCATCGGCCGGTCTTCGCCGGACGCTATTCTCTTCATGGTCACGAACCCCGTCGACGTCATGACCGCCGTCGCCCTGAAGTATTCGGGGCTCCAGCCGCGGCAGGTCTTCGGCCTCGGGACACACCTCGACTCGATGCGCTTGAAATCCCTGATCGCCCGCTACTTCCGTGTCCACGTCAGCGAGGTGCATACCCGCATCATCGGCGAGCACGGGGAGAGCATGGTCCCGCTCTGGTCGGCGACGACGATCGGCGGCATCCGGATCAGCAACCTGCCCACCTTCTCGGGGCTGCCCGCGCAGGAGATGATCGGTACGGTCAGGACGAGCGGCGAGACGATCATCCGGGAGAAGGGCTCCACCATCTACGGACCCGGGGAGGCCATCGCAACCCTTGTCCGGACGATCCTCGGGGACGAGAACCGGATCCTCACCGTCTCAAGTTACATCACGAGCGAGATCCACGGGATCGGCGACGTCTGCATCGGCGTGCCCGCCCGCCTCAACCGGAACGGCGTCTTCCCGGTGCCCATCAGGCTCGAGGAGAACGAGGTCGCCGGGTTTGAGGAGTCGGTCAAGAAGATCCGGAAGATCACCGCCGACGTGATGGAACGGCTGGAAGAAGCCCGCTAGGGCGGAAAAGTGGGTATGGAGATCCACTTATACAAGTGTTGATTCGACAATCTCGGCGCTGCCGACACCGTCAAGGTTCTGGAGCGCTGTCTCGACCTCATCGGGAGCCCCGGCTTTATCGGGGACGACGACGGCGACTTTCAGCGCCACGAGGCCGAAACCGATCGGCTCTTCCCGGATATCGTTGACCGGAACGGCCGCCTTGACCGCGGACTTGAGCGCTTCACGGTCGACGTCGGGGGACTCGGGCATTATCTTCAGGATGATGGCGACGTTTCCCATCGGTTATGGCCCCCGGAATCCGCATTTTTGGCATGTATAGGCTATGCTCTGCTCCCTGCACCGGTAGCACCTGTTGATCCCGTGCCCACATACCGGGCATGGGAACCCTGTGGAACCTTCCTCGGCCAGCGTGGCGTTGCAGGAGGTACATCGATCTCTCGCTATCATTGCAGTTTCCTCAAAAGTTAGCTTATCATATCGCCCCCGCGACAATTAAAATCTCGGGTCGATGAGAGTCCCGGTGACGGCCTCGTCCCGGAGAGCTCCGCGGACCCGGTCGTCGTGCCGGCCGTTGACCACCCGGGCCACGAGATCGTGCTCAAAGACGAACCGGATGAACGCCGGGTCGACCTCATCGGCGGTGAGAGAGGGATCCTCGACCCGGGAGAGGAGACGCCGGCGGTGGTGGATGCCGTCGACGGATTTGAGGAGGAGGAGGTCGGTCGAGAGTTCGCTTGCGACCCAGGCGGCGATGGTGTCGGAGGTGACGTTCCAGGAGTGGGGAAGGGGGTCGATCTTGCGCAGGGCGCAGTAGGGGAGGAGGACCGTCACCTCCGCCGGGAGGACGGGTTTGGTGACCGCCGGGACGCCGTGCGAGGCGATGTACCACCCGAACTGCTCCATGCCGGCGATCGCCATCCAGTGGGCGGCGGTATCGGAGACGGCGAGGCGCCTGACGAGGTCGGCGAACTTCCCGCCGCCGGGGACGATCAGCACCGGGCGGCCGACCTCCCGGAGTATGCCGAGCAGCGGGATAACCCGGTCAAAGAGGCTGCCGCCCACCTTGACGACGAGCGGGGGCGCGGGCGTTGTCATATCGTTTGTTCTTTATCCGGAGACTACATAACCCTGCGTATGCGCCGGATCGCTCTGGTCGTCCTGCTCCTCTGCCTCCTTGCCGGCACAACCGGCGGTATCCTGATCGTCGAGTTCTGCCCGGACCCCTACCGGCCCGGCGACCCCGATGAGTACCTGGTGCTCGAAGGGGAGGGGATGCTCGACAGGTTCGTCCTCTCGGACGGCAAAGGCGGTTTCCGGTTCCCGCCGGGGACGCGGATCGACGGACGGCTGGTTGTCGCGAGGAACGGCCCTGCGTTTGAAGAGACGCACGGCTACCTGCCCGACTTCGAGATCGAGGGGCGGACGCCGGCCGTGCCGGACGTCGTCTCGAGCGGGAACCTCCTGATGGCGAACCAGGCCGACGCGCTCTACCTCTACCGGGGGGCGACCCTCGTCCAGCAGGTCGCCTGGCCCGCCGACGTCCGGCCCCGGGAAGGGCAGGTCCATTACCTCGAGGAGGGCGTCTGGGACCCGCGCCCGTTCTTCATCGGCCAGTCCCGCTTCTCCCCCGCGACCTTCGACGGCGTCGCGGTGACCGCGTTCGCCGCCCCGGACTGCGCGTATGACGCCTTCTCGGCGGCCGTCGCGTCTGCAGAGCGCGAGGTCCTCGCAAACGTCTACGAGTTCACCGATCCTGCGATGGCAGCCGACCTCATCCGCGCCCGCGAGCGGGGCGCGGCCGTGACCGTCCTCCTCGAGGGCGGGCCGGTCGGCGGCATACCGCCGGAGGAGCGGGCGATCGCAGGCATCCTCAACCAGAGCGGTATCGTGGTCCTCTCGATGACGACGACCGACGCGGCTCACGCGAAGTACCGCTACGACCACGCGAAGTACATCGTCATCGACGCCGGGACGGTCCTCATCGGGAGCGAGAACTTCAAGCCCGGCGGTTACCCGGCGCCGGGGCTGCAGGGCAACCGCGGGTGGGGGGCGTGCCTCGAAGACCCGGGGCTTGCGGCCTACTTCCGGGAGGTCTTCCTCTTTGACGCCGCCGGCGGGGATATCGTCCCGTTCGAGGGCACGGCGGCCGGGGTCCACGTCCCTTACGCGCCCGCCTACACGGCGGAGTTCGCCCCCTGCCGCGCGGAGGGGGCGCGGGTGACCCCGGTGCTCTCCCCCGACACGAGCGCCCTCATCCTCCGGCTGATCGAGGGAGCAGAAGAGAGCATCGCGATCGAGCAGGCCTACATAACAAACGAGACCGCCTATGAGCTCAACCCCTACCTCGCGGCCGCGATCGACGCCTCCCGGCGGGGGGTCGCGGTGCGGGTCCTCCTTGACGCCTGCTGGTTCAACGTCGAGGGCGACGCAGACAACGACGAGATGGTCGACCTGATCAACCGGATCGCCGCGGCCGAGGGGCTGCCGCTCGAGGCGCGGATCGTCGACCTCGCGGCGAACAACCTCGCAAAAGTGCATAATAAGGGCGTCATCGTCGACGGCCGGGCGGTCCTTGTCAGCAGCATCAACTGGAACGCCAACTCGCCGGCGTTCAACCGGGAAGCGGGCGTGATCATCGAGCACCCGGGTGTCGCCGCCTACTACGCCCGGGTCTTTGCGGACGACTGGGACGCCGCGGCTGCCGGCGGGACCGTGATCCCGGGGCCGGACCGGCTCAAGATGGTGGCGGCGGCGTGCATCCTCGCCGGGCTTATGGGGCTCTACGTCTACCGGCGGGGCCGCACCTGAGGCCTCACCGTCGGCCGGCGAGGTCGGCAGAACGGCAGACGTCGCAGATGGTGATCGTCCCTTCGCCCGAGACGATGGCGGAGACCCACCGCTCGATGACGACCTCGAGGTCGCCGGGGAAGTCCTGCCGGGTAAACCCGCGTTTGCGGCTCATGTACTGGGATATCGCCGCCCGGCTGATACCGAGGCGCTTGGAGGCCTCGCTCTGGCTGATGCCGCGCTCGTTCACCAGACGGTAGACCATCTCGGCGCGCATCTGGGGGAGCAGCCTCCGGGCAAGGGTGTCGCAGCGCATGATGTCACAGGAGGGGGGTTCGGTCATTGCGCCGACACCATCGGGGAGTCTTTGTACTCGTAGAGGATCTGGCGGGCGTCGCGGAAGTTGAACTTCTCCACGATCATATCGTTGTCTTTGAGCCTCTTTAAGGCATAACGGACGGTGCGGGGTGCCAGGCTGCTGAGGCGGACCAGCTCCTTGTGGGTCAGGGCGCCCCCGTCCTCGAGGAGGAGGAGGATCTTCCGGGAGGACGGGGGGAGGTTCACATCATCCATACAGATCAGTTAACGCCGTTAACATATCAAAGTGACGGAAGTTATAACCCCGGGGGGCGATAGGATACCTATGCTGGAACGGCAGGAGAGAACGGCCCTCGTCGTGCTCGTATGCGTCGTCGGGATCGTGCTTGCGGCGCACCTCCTCTTTGACGCCGTCGCCCGGCCGCTCGTGGCGACCCCGTACTCCGAAGAGGTCCCGGACGGGGCGCTCGTCCTCCTCGAGGGCAGGGTCGAGGAGGTCAGAACGACCTCGACCGGCGGGCACCGGATCCTCACCGTCAACGGGACCGCCGTCTTCCTGCCGCAGGACGTGGCGGCCGGGCTCGAAATCGACAAAGACGCAAGCGTAGCGCTCTACGGGGTCGTGCAGACCTACCGCGGGAAACGGGAGGTGGTGGTGGCCTCCGCCGCCGATATACGGGTGCTGGAGTGATCTATTTCCTCGTGAAGAAGATATCGGCGCCGCCCGCGTCCCCAAAGAGGGGGCGCCCCCTCTTCTTTGCGCCCGTCTCCTCCCTCGCGGGCGCCGGTTCCTTCTCCGCAGGCTCCTCCCGGGGAGGCGCCGGGCTCTCGTCGCGCTTCTTCTTCCAGCTCCCCTCCACGCCGGCCCCGGAAACCAGGTCCCCCTCGTTGATCCTCACTCGCGGCATACAGGAGAATTGCCGGCCCGGTATATGACTCCTCTGGATCGGCCCGCCGGTAAAAACGGGCCGTCTGCCGCCTCCGTCCGGCTCACATGAACCGCTCGAACCGGTCGCGGGACACCCGGCAGATCGGGCAGGTCTCGGGCGGTTCGTCCCGTGCACAGAGGTAGCCGCAGACCCGGCATCGCCAGACCGGGTACTTCAGGCCTCCCGGGGCCGGGCCGGCCCTGGTGCGTTCCTCCTTCTGCCGCTCCCGCTCCCCCGGCGGCGGCCGCCGTTCCGGGACGGGGGCGGGGGTGCGGACCCCGGCCGCCACGTCGGCGGTGACGTAGAGGGCGCAGTAGCAGGCCCCGTAGTCGGCGAGATCGGGGTCGCGATAGTCACAGGGGCAGATGATATCGAGATCGTCCTCCCGGTTCCCGGAGGCGAGACGGCAGGGACAGGATATGTAGCCGTAGCGCTCACGGTTCGCAAGCAGGCCCCGGACGAGGGACCGGGTGAACTCCCGGTCCGGGTTCGTGTGGTAGCCGCCGGCCTCCGCCTCCCGGGCGAGATCGCGCACAAAACCGTCGATCTCCCCATCGTTCACCTCGTCAGACACCGACCACCTCCCGGATCTCCTGCTCCCGGAACCCCACGATCACCTTCGCGCCGTCGACGACGACCGTCGGGAACGAGAGTCGCGGGTTCCAGCGTTCAACCTCCCGGACCACCCGGTCCCGCTCCTCTCCCGCGAGCAGGTCCACGTAGACGTACGAGAACGCGACGCCGAGGCCGGCAAGGAGGTCTTTTGTCCTGGCACACCAACCGCAGGTGCTCAGGGCGTAGAGGATCACCCTGCCGCGGTCAACTCCAGGCACATGCTGCATCTCCGTCACGGTCACCCTGCTACGGGGGCCGGAGGTAAGTAGCTTGCCCCCGGAGGATCCGGGTCAGGAGGGGGCGGGCCGAAGGAGGAGAAGGAGGCCGGGATCGTCCCCGAAAGTCTCAAGCGATGCCCCCGCGAGCCCGAACTTCCGCCGGTAAAACCGGAGCCTCCGCGCGGAGAGCGGGGCGGGGCCCCGGATCAGGAGCCCGACCGCATCCTCCTCCCGCCGGAGGGAGAGCCGGATCTCCCGGGCGCCGGCGGCCGCCATATCCTCAAGCACGCCGGCGACCTCGTCGGAGAACCGTTCCCGGTCGACCAGCACCGGCGGGAGGGGGCTCTCTGCGTCGAGAGAGAGGTCGACGCTCTCGAAGAGCGGGAGGTAGGCGAGCCGGGAGACAAGCTCCGCCCGGTAGGCCGCGGGGTCGTCCGCCGCCTCGATGAACGCCTCGTCCGAGAACGGGGGGGTCAGGGCCTCCGCGATGAGGTCGCGGAGCACCGGCGGGAGGTCGGCGGCGGCGAGGCAGGCGTGGTCCCGCGAGCCCGTGATCGTGGCCATGAAGTCGGCAAGCAGGCGGCCGGCCCGGCGGAGGAGCGACGCCTCGACGACGTGGTTGAGCCGGTCACCCGCGAAATGGGCCTCGATTCGCTGGATGACCTGGACGGCCTTGAGGACCAGCTGGACCTCGAGTTTCTTCCCCGTCTCGAACTCGTCGGCGAACCGCGAAAAATCGGCAAGGAACGTGTCGATCTGGTCGGACTCGAGGAGGTCCTGGTAACGCCGGGCCTCGGCGGCCTCGCCGAGGTCATCGAGGCGATAGGCAAGGGCGTAGAGGCGCCCCGCGATCGCCGCGAAGATCCGGTTGGACTCCTGGAGAAGGTCGACGGCGTGCTCGAGAGCGTCGGCGAGCCGCTCCCGGTCGAAGGCGCCGACCTCCGCCATCCCCTCCGCCTCCTCCTGCAGCCGGTCGAGGAGCGCCGGCATCGCCGCGGCCGGGATGCTCCTGCCGTGGCCCGGGCAGCAGAGGCTCACCGGTTCGTGGGCGAGGATCCACCGGACCCTTCCCACGGACGCGAGCAGCGCCGGCTGGTCCCACCCGGCAAGCCCGGCGACCCCGGGGCTTGTGGAGAAGAGGAGGTCGCCGATGAAGAGGCACCCGCCGAGCCGGATGCAGATGCTGTCGGGCGAGTGCCCGGGGGTGTGGTAGACGAGAACGGTCTCCCCGGAGCGGAGGGGGATCTCCTGCCGGTGAAGGGCGATCCCGCCCCCCATCTCAAGGGCCTCGCGGTCGCGGGCGGCAAGCAGGGGGAGGCCGACCGGGAGCGGCTCGATCTCCCATCCCATGAGTTCCGCAACTGTCCGGACCGGATCGCCTGATTCGAGCGCCCGGGCGCCCGTCTCCTCTGCGGCGACGGTGAGGCCCGGGATGGCCCGGAACCGGCGGTCGCGGGCGGCCCGGTAGCAGTGGTCGGCGTGGCAGTGGGTGAGGAAGAGGGTGACCGGCCGCGGGGCCTCCCGGAGGAGGTCCTCCACGAGCGAGAGGATCCGGTCCATCTGGCCGGCGTCCGCCCCGGTGTCGATGAGCAGGATATCGCCGGGCGTCCGGATGAGGTAGGCGTTCGAGCAGCAGACGTCCGGTTTCCGGAGAAAGGGGTAGATCTCGGCGCCGGCGGTCCCCGGCACCGGCTGCCATCGCTGGTCCTCAAGCATGGTCCGCACCTCGATGGAGAAGAGTCGTGGAGAGTGTTGCGCCGCAAAGAAGAAAAGACCGGTAGGTTCCGCCCGGGAGAGGGCGGGGCCGGGATCGGATACACTTATCCCGCACGGGGGAAGAAGGGGTGCGGGTGAAGAGGATGAACGCGAGAAGACTTGCCCGGGTCGCGGTCGTGCTCGTGCTCGCGGCATGGATCTGCGGCACCGCGGCCGCAGAGGAGCTGACCGTCAACGATCCGGGGAACGTCACCGCCGGGGAGACGGTGACCATCAGCGGGACGACGAACATCGCGCCCGGCAACCGCCTGGCCGTCACGGTGGCGCCGGTCGGGTTCGGGCCGGCGAACAAGTC
>JAGVUK010000002.1 GCA_019136335.1 Methanomicrobiales archaeon | reverse complement strand
CGGACGCGCTCATACCCCTCCGGGAGCGGCCAGCGCTCGCCGAGGAAGAACGTGTCCTGCATCTCCCGCGCCGGGTGGTCCTGCGGCTGGAAGAGGGCGTCAAAGTTCCAGAACGAGCTCTGCACGATACCGCCCGCCATCTCCGTAAATCCCATGTCAAAGAGGATACGGCGCATCTCGTCGAGAATGCGCTGGTAGGGGTGGACCTTTCCCGGGTAGGCGCGCTTCGGGAGTTTCCCGACATCGTAGCGCCGGAGGGGGAGATCCTTCCACGCGCCGGAGAGAATCTGGTCACGGGTGAGCGTGCCTGCCTCTTCCTGGAGGTCGAGCCCTTTCGCGAGGAGATCCCGGCCCAGAGGCGTGATCGAGACGGTATAGATGACGGTCTCCTCCTCCTGCACGAGCCCGCGCCGGAGGAGGTCGGCAACTCCTTCGCCGTCCTCGACCGAACCGCTCTCGCTTGCCCGGGCAAACGCGATCTCGTCAGGTCCGAAAGCGGCGTTGCCGGTCTTCTGCACGACCCCATCCCGGATGGCGATCCAGCCTTTCTTCCGCATCCAGCCGATCCCGATCTTTGCGAGCGGGTGCGCCTGGAGGTTCCGCATCGGGATGGTCTCCTCGAAACTCTCAAGCACCTGCCGCTCGGGAAGGCCCTTCCCGACGTAGGCCCGCCCCTCGTCGGTCGGGACATACCGCCGGGAGACGTGCTTTGCGACGTCCACAAGCCCCCGCTCGCCGGCAAGGTTTGCATACTGCACCACCGCCTCCCGGCGGGAGTCCATCAGGTCGGCAAGGGCGGCCACATCGGCCGACCCCACCGGTCCCAAGGCGGCCAGGAGTCTCTTTTCGTTTAACGTCAGTTCCACATCACACCTCCTCTGCAAGGTGTTCAACTGCATCCATCTTATCCCGCAGATCCGCGAGGAACGCCTGCACGCGTTCATATGTCTCTTTCTTACACTGCCCGCAGGTGAGCTCGCCGCTCTCGCACCGGCGGCGGAGGTCGGCAAGTTCCACGTCGTCCTCGAGCATGTGGAAGAGATTTAAGAGGTAGATCGGGCAGGAGCCGGGCTCGCCCCCAAGGCGCCTCTGCTCCTCAAGCGTCATCCTTCCTCCGGTCAGCGCACCCATGATCTTCTTCTTGACTGACTTTTCGGGCTCATAGAACCCGAAGAGGCTCTCGGGTACGCTGCTCGACATCTTCCCGCCCCGGAGGCCGGGCATGAAGATGTGGTAGGTCGACGAGGGAAGGTAGAACCCGAACCCCCCGTGGGCAATCTCGATCTCGCGGACGGTATCCTCGACCCTTCCTGACGGCACCCCGGTGACGTCCACGTGGCCCGCGTACTTCTTCGAGCCGCAAAACGTGCGGTGGACGGCTTCGAGAGCCGCTTCGGGGGCATTCTTCGACCTGACGCTGACGTGGTCGCCGCGGTCTTCGACCGTGAACATCCTGAGTTTATAGGCCACGTCCCGGGTGAGCCGGATGTGCGGATCCTGGTCGAGGCCGACCGGAACGACCGTAGGAGCCGGGCCGGCGTCGAGCTGCGGGAAGAGGATATCGGCCACCTGGGTGATGACGCTCATCGCGTGCGAAAGCGTTGTCTCAGGCCCAAACCCGTAGATCGCCGTAAGTTCCGAGAAGTTCACCTTCGTGGACGCCTCGAACGCGAGGTCTTTTAAGCGCTCGTTCTTGCTCTGGTAGTAAGTTGTGCCACGGAAGCCGAGGGCGTAGAGGGCTTTAAGGTACTCCTTCCCGTACTCGCGGCACTTCTCCCACGATATGCCGCGGACCGCGTGCGCCTCCCGGTCGGCGATTGCCACGTAGCCGTTCCCGCCCTGCTGGACGTGCCAGACCACCTCCTTCATGACCATCAGGTGCCCGAGGTGCGGGAGGCCTGAAGGCATGAACCCGGTCAGCACGTGAAACGGGGTGCGGTTCCGGATGGCGTCGACGATCAGGCCGTAGTCCCGGTGTCCGACGACAACACCCCTGCGCATAAACGGCGGTACCTCGGGAAGCCTTCGCGCGACCTCACCGACAGGCTCGATGCCGAACTCGGCAAAGAGTCGATCTACATCGACGGTCTGGTTACTCGACCACGGATTCATTCCGGACTGCATGGACGGACGCTCACAGTTTGATTCGGGCGAATTCGACGTACCTGATATCGGTATTGTATATGCAGGCAAACAACATCTTCTTTTTGACGCTGTGAGCAAGCCTGACCGACCGGGAGACGGCGCTCATCGGCGTGGAGGTCCCGGAAGGGACGGCGTGGACAAGCATCTCGGAGTGGGTCTTCTTCCCGGAGTAGACCCGGAAGTGGTGGCCGAACTTGTACCCGGTCCTCGGGATGTAGCCTTTCTCCCGGAGATCGGAGAAGACCCGCTCTTTCTCGCGGAGCTCGATGTCTTTTTCGGCCGCCGCAGCGAGGAACTGCTCTGCGGTCATCGGCTCCCCATCCCGCGTGACCGAGAGGCAACCCTTGCGCATGAGATAGATCGATTCGACCGGGCGGAGGAGGAGCCTCTCAGGGTCAAGCCGTTTGCCGTACCAGTCCTCCTCGAGGGATGTCCCCGGGGGCAGGTGGGCGAGCGCGTAGGTGCCGAAGAGGGAGGCCTCGACCGGTGTGTCGCACCTGGCCGGCTCCCCGACGCCGGGGAGGTCCTGCACCCGCACCTCGTAGTAGGTCAGTTCATCCTCGTCGTCCACGACCGCGAGGAGGTACTGTTTCCTCATGTTGACCGCGGCAAGCACGTCCTGGCCCAGCCGCTCGAAATCGACAAGATCCCGCTCGGAGAGGACCCGGATCAGGTACTGGGACCTGCCGGCCCCGGGCTTGTGGCCGCGGCGGAAGACGCGGAAGTCGTGCGGGCCGGGCTGGACAACGTATCCCCGTTCGCGGATGTCGCGGTAGACGAGATACCGGCGGACAAAATTCGGCTGGCCGGCGAAGAGGCCGAGCAGGGTATCAAAGCCGAAATCCTTCACGTCGATCTTGCTGCGCTCCATGAGGTAGAGCGCCTCTTCAGGAGAGAGCCGGAGGCCGGTTCCCTCGAGCCTCCCGTACCCCCCTTGCTCGTAGAGCGTGCGTCCTTCGCCACCAAGACGCACCCAGGTTCCGTCGAATGTCGCCAACACGTGGTAGAACTATAGGAGGTTTGTCTTCTTTAATGGATTGCCGGCGCGGCGGCGCACCGGCACGGCACCTGGTCCGGGCGAGGGAAGACCACTAAATTTTTGGCATGCCGGGCCGCACCAGTGATCGATTCCATGACGGAAAGATACCGATACTTCCGGCAGCCCGGGCCCATCATGGTGGCGCTGCTCGTAGCGGCGGTGATGATGGTCTCTGCTGCCTCTGCAAGCGAGATCGCTTTGCCGGTCGCCTGGAACGTAACGTTCTCACCGGAGGAGAACAGCAAGTTCGACGCCGTCGCAGGCACAGCGGACGGCGGTTATATCGTTCTCGGCTCAACCCTCACGGGATCCGGCGAAGACCTGCTGCTCGTAAAGACCGACGGCCGGGGGAACGAGATATGGACGGAGAGGTTCCCCGGCATGGCGGCAGCCTCCGTTGCCGAGACCGCTGATGGCGGGTACATCGTCGCCGGATACAACGCTACGGCCGGGCAGGACCAGAACGCCGCCCGCCAGGGCAGTTCGCTCCTGATCAGGACCGATGCCGCCGGGAAGGAGGAGTGGCGGCAGGTTCTGCAAAACGAGAAGGTATCAGTGGTCCGGCCGACCGCTGACGGCGGCTACGTCATCACCGGGTGGCTCTGGGACCTGCCTGGATCGGCGAACGATACGACCGCGGTCATCACGAAGACCGACGGCAACGGCACGCCCACCTGGAGCCGGACGTTCCCCGGAGCCGCAGCAAACACAGGAATCGTGACTGCCGACGGCGGATACGTCATAGGCGGCACGAAGTCGCCCTTCACCTACGATCTCGGGGACGCGTTCCTCATCCGTCTCGACGCCGGCGGCAACACGCTCTGGGAGAAGAATTACGCCGTCCCGGTCATCTTCGACGTTGAAGAGACCGGGAAGGGCGGATTCGTCTATTCAGGGAACTTCTGGTACGGCCTCGTCGACGCGAAAGGAGAGGAGGTCTGGCTCCGGAATATGGAGGGGCTCGCCGGCTACGCCGTCGCCCTGCGGCCCGCCGGGGGATACATGATCGCAGGCACCGATATCAGGAGCGGCGAGGCCTTCGCCTTCGGGACCGACGGGGATGGGATAGTACGGTGGAAGACGACGATCCCGGGCGCCAGGGTCTACGCGGCAGACAGCGCCCCCGGCGGCTACGTCCTTGCAGGCATCCGGCAGGTTCCACCCGCGATGGGTGCCGCCTGGCTGGCCGGCCTCGAAGAGGCCCCGGCATCAACCCCGGCGGCACCGGGATTCGGTGCGATCGCTGCCGGGGCGGCGCTGCTCCTCCTCCTGCTCGCGGGGAGGACGAGGAGAGAGTGACCCTCTCTCTTCCCTTATTTTTTGCCGACCGGGTGTTTCAGGGGTTTCCTTTCCGCAAGTAGATCAACACCCCCGCTCCCACGATGACGAGGGCGAGCAGACCGGGGACAAGGGCCCGATCCAGAGGGCCCGGTCCGGCCTCCGGCCGGGAGGGGGTGGCGGCCGCGGCAACCTCCGCCGGGCCACCCCCGGGCACCCCGACGAAGAGCGCGTACTGACTGAAGTGCGAGACTTCTGCCGTGACGCTCCGGGTCTCCGGGTGGACGACGGTGGGAACCTCCTCCCATGCGCCCACAGACCGGTTGTACCACTGAACCAGAATTCCGTTTTGCCCGCCGGAGACGGTATCCCACCGCTCCTCCGTGAAGTTGAATGCCAGGGTCACCGGGGGTGAGAAGGCGGCACCGTCCGGCCCGGCGGTGCAGGTCACCGTGCGAAGCGGGTTCCCGGCGGCGTCAACAGCCCTGACACCCTCGGCGATGATGAGGCTCGCAACACCGTCGGGCGAACCGATCCGGACGAACCGGCTCACAAGGCCGGTCTCCCCGAGGAGGAGCGTGCCGGGTTTGACCGTTTCCGGAGGAGAGGTCGGCGCCGCGGTCGCGACCGCGGTCGGTGCCGGCGTGTTCCAGTGCGGGTTTGTCCAGCCGGAACCACCGCCGCCTCCGCCACCCCCTCCGCCACCGCCGCCTCCTGTCGAGACCTGGGTCGGTGCCGGCGTTGCCGGGGCGGGATGGACGACCACGTACCCGGTCTTCGCCGTGGTGCTCTTATTGGCGGCGTTCTCTACGGTCAGGTTGACGGTATAGTTCCCGGCGGCGGTGTAGGTGTGCGAGGGGTGGCGATCGGTCGAGGTCCCCCCGTCGCCAAAACTCCAGGCCCAGGCAGACGGCTCCCCGGGGGAAGTGTCGGTGAACGTAACCGTGAGGGGGGCCGTGCCGTTCCGGGGGGCGGCATGGAATTCGGCGGTGAGGTTTGCGGTCAGCGGTTCAAGGACCGTTATATAACCGGCCCGGGCCGTCGTGTTCTCTCCGGCATCGTTTGCGACAGTCAGAGAGACGGTGTAGGTGCCGGCTGCCGCATAGGTGTGCTCCGGGTTCTGCTCTGCGGAGGTTCCGCCGTCACCGAAACGCCAGGACCATGCTTTGATATCGCCGGCCGAGGTGTCCGTGAACCGGACGGTGAGCGGTGCTGTCCCGTTCCGGGTATCGGCCCGAAATGAGGCCGAAGGGGACTCAACCACGGTGATGCAGGCGGGTTTCGTGATGTTCGTGCTGCCTGCCGCGTTCCCGGCGGTCAGGCTGACGGTATAGTTCCCGACTGCCGCGTAGGTGTGCTTTGGGTTCTGCTCTGCGGAGGTTCCGCCGTCGCCGAACTCCCAGAGCCAGGCGGCGGGGCTGTTCGTCGATTCATCCATGAACTGCACAACAAGCGGCGCACCGCCCGATACCGGCGAGGCGGAGAAACCGGCGGCCGGGGGTCTGGGCAGGTCTGCCCGGATGAGATCGATCTTTGTTGCGGTGTCGGCCCCGAACCGGCCGCTCACCCTGAGCGAGACGGTATAGTTGCCGGCGTTCTCGTAGGTGTGCTCCGGGTTCTGCTCCGGAGAGATTCCGCCGTCGCCGAACTCCCACTCCCACTCCTCCAGGCTGCCGGTGGACCGGTCGGTGAACCTGACGGTGAGCGGGACCATGCCGGCGGTCGGATCCGCCGCGAACTCCGCCACCGGCGGAGCGCCGCCGGTGTAGATGAAACTGTAAATATCCGCGTCTGCGCCACGGCCGTTCTGCCAGACGACCGTGTTGCCGCTGACGGCAGGGTAGAGTTGCTCCCAGGGGGAAGGGGCAAGGGACATCTGCACCTCCGGGCCGAGGGAGAGGTCACAGATGTAGATGTTCCACACCCCGCCCCGTTTATCCTCCCAGGCGACGATCTCCCCGTCGATTGCCGGGGAGACCTGGTCGGCAGGGTCGTCGGTGATCCGGTACTCCCGGTCGCTGTCGAGGTCAAAGACGTAGATATCGGACGCCCCGTTTCGGTAATCCTCCCAGGAGACGAGGCTCCCCGATATCGCGGGGTAGGTCTGCCGTTCATCGTCCCGGGTCACCTGCCTTTTATCCCCGGTCGAGATCGCGTATACCCAGATATCCCCGCCCCCGGTACTCTCCTCCCAGGCGACGTACTCGTCCGAGAGTGCCGGTTTCCATTCGGTCACGGGCGAGCAGTCAAGATAGGTTTCCCGGCCGGTCGCGATCTCGTAGAGGCAGATATCGACGCTCCCCTTCCGCGTATCGTACCAGACGGCGTGGTCCCCGTGGACGACGGGCATCCTCTGGCCGGTCGTGCTGTTCGTGACTCGTCTCTCGCCGCCGGAGGGCGAGAAGAGGTAGATCTCGGTGTTCCCGTGTCGTTGGTCCTGCCAGAAGATATAGTCGCCCGACACCGACGGGTACTCCTGCCCGGCATAGCCGTCCGTAATTCTCCGGCCGTCGCTGCCGGGAGTGGTGGAGTAGTAGATGTACCTCCCGTCCCGTCCGTCCTCCCAGACGATCATACCGCCGTCGATATCCGGACGCTCCTGTGATCCGGCGGCGGTGCAGAACGGCACCGTCTCCCCTGAAGCCGCCTCCACCGCGAGAACGGGCGGGGCCAGCAGTCCGGCGACGACGACGGCGCAGACTACCATTAACGCTCTATATTCTGCCATTCTCCAATCACCACGATGAGAACGCCCCCTTTCGCCTCATGCGATGGTGCCTGCAGGCAGGATGGAGACGGCGCCCCCGTCCCGCCGGCGTGCAAACTGAGAGCCTGCGGGGTGCCGGAAGACCACCGGGAACCCGCAGGATAAAGGGTTCGTGAACGGCATGATCGGGCTATAAATATTTATCTCTTGCGGCCCCGAGTTACCGGGACGGATGTTCGAACTTTTTATAAAAATGATGGAATATTATCCGGGTCGGGCCCTGCCAGATGGCTCACGCCCCGGCGAGTTCACGGACCTTCGCAATGTTCCCGTCGTCACCCCGCCGCCCGTCCACCGGCGTCTCGCAGATGAACGGGCGTCCCCTGACAGCCGGGTGACCGAGGATATGCCGGAACCCCTCCTCCCCGATAGACCCAAGCCCGATATGCTCGTGCCGGTCAAGCCCGCTCCCGAGGCTGCCCTTGCAGTCGTTGAGGTGGATGACGCGGAGGTGGGATAGACCGATCCGGTCGTCAAGCTCCCCGAACACCGCATCGACCCCCTCCCCGGCCCGGAGGTCGTAGCCGGCGGCAAAAGCGTGGCAGGTGTCGAAGCATATCCCGATCTTCCCTTCTGCACCGATACCATCGAAGATCCGGCCGAGATCCGCGATGGTCGACCCGACACTGTTCTTCTCGCCGGCGGTGTTCTCAAGGAGGAGCATCACGCTGTCTGCACCGGCCCCGGCAAGCGCCCGGTCGACGGCGGCGACGACCCGTTCCTGCCCGGCCTCAGTCCCGGCACCCCGGTGGTGGCCGAGGTGGGTCACGAGATAGGGTATCCCCAGGAGCTCGCACCGCTGGAGTTCTGCGGTGAGCGCCGCGACCGACTTTTCGTAGATCTCGTCGTCGGGCGATGCCGGGTTCGGGAGGTAGGGCATGTGGTCGACGACCGGACCGATGCCGGATGCATCTAACGCCTTCCGGAAAGCATCGACCGAGTCCGGGTCGAGGTCCTTCGCCTTCCAGCCCCGGGGGTTTCTGGAAAAGATCTGGAACGTGTCGCAGCCCGAATCAAGGGCTCTCCCGACCGCAAGGTCGATCGAGCCGGCGATGGAGACGTGGCATCCCACCAGCACCATAGCCTACACCTCGACGGGAAAGCGTTTAGGCCTTCCCCCGCCCGACCTCGCGGAGCACCGCCGCCCCGAACTCCCGGGTGCCGGCGGCCCCGCCGAGGTCGCGGGTCCGGATGCCCGCACGAAGCACCCGCATGACCGCCTCCTCGACGGCTGCTGCGGATGCAGGGTCGCCGAGGTGCGAAAGAAGCATCGCGCCGCTCCTGATCGCCGCGATGGGGTTTGCAACGTTCTTTCCCGCGATATCGGGGGCGCTCCCGTGTACGGGCTCAAAGAGGGCGGCACGCTCCCCTATGTTTGCACTTGGGAGCATTCCGAGTCCCCCCACCAGGTATGCCGCGGCGTCGGAGAGGATGTCCCCGAACATATTGGTCGTCACGATCACGTCGTAGCGGTCCGGGTGCATCAGGAGGTCGAGACAGAGCGCGTCGATGTAACGGGCCGCGCAGGGAACTCCCGCCCGGGCGGCCACCGCCGTGCAGACCTCGACGAAGAGGCAGTCCGACTTTAAGACGTTTGCCTTGTTCCCCACGGTGAGGTGCCGGCGGGACTTCGCGAGGGTGCAGGCGTATTCGGCGATCCGCTCGCTCCCCCGGCGGGAGACGACCCGGACGGTGCAGGAGCGGTCGGGTTCCGTCCACTCGATGCCGGAATAGAGCCCCTCGGTGTTCTCCCGCACGATGATGACGTCGACCCCATCGCCCCGGATCGGGCGTACGTTCGCGTAGAGGTCGAGGGCGTGGCGGATCTGGAGCACGACGCTCCGATAACCGGGGTCCGGCGGCGTCGTGACGGCCCCAAAGAGGATGGCATCCGCTGACCCAAGGTCGGCCATCGTCTCCTCCCCGCAGGCGCACCCGGTCCGCTCCCAGAGCCCGTAGCCCACCTCGACATCGAAGAACTCGAAGTCAGGACGTACGGCCGCGAGGATATCGCGGGCGACCGGGACAACCTCATGCCCGATCCCGTCGCCCTCAACGACCGCTACCTTCACCATCCCGCTCCCTCCATGCGGCCGTGACGCGCCGGACCGCCTCTGCAATATCCCCGGGCGATGCGCCCCAGTGGACCACCGCGCCGAACCTGCCGTTCCAGCGCCCGAGACCTCCCCGCTCGCTCCGGCAGCACCGGGCGATGAACGGCTCGCTCTCCACCGCCTCGAGCGGGCAGATGTTCTCCACGCTAACCTCTCCCCCATAGCACTCCCGCACCAGATCCCTCGCCGTCAGGCACCCCGCGACCCGGTCGCCCGGACGAACCGGGTCTGCATCAAGGGTGCGGGAGAAACCGGCCGCACGGCAGGGATAGACATCGGCCCCGATCTCCCTGATATCCCGGACGTGATGCTCGAAGACGACTTCGAGGTCGCCAAAGAGCCCTGTTCTCTCAAGGTCGAGGAGCGTGGCCGAGAGGTGGGGGCGGGGCGGGGAGATGTCGTAGACGTGGACCCGGAGGAACCCCGAAAGGTCCGGGTCGAGCACAAACGTGGTCTGACCGTCGTGGCCGAAGAACACGGTGCACCGGTGCCCGGACCGGAGCGCCGCCCTCACCAGGGATGTCCGGTCGTGGACGTTCACGAGATCCGGGTAACGGCAGACCTCATCGCCGGCGGCGAGCACCCGGGTGGAGAGGACGTCGCGCATCAAGCCGGTGCCGGCCGGGTCGGCTTCGACCTCGAGCACCTCCATGCCGCCCGGCCCGGTCTCGCGGACCAGGTAGCGCGAGAGGAAATAGACCCGCTCCCCGCACGGGGTGCCGTTCGCGATCCCGACATACTTGCAGTGCAGGGGAAAGATCACCGGCTTGACCTCCAGTACGGGACCAGTCCGCCGGCCCGGAGGATCGCGACCATCCTCGCCGAGAGCGGGCGGGCCGGGTAGCGCTCCCCGTCCACCTCCACCCATCCCGCATCGAGGTCGAAGGCGACGAAAGCCCTGTCGGTGCAGGCGACAGAGGCCTCGATCACCGGGAGACCCACGTTGACGGCGTTCCGGAAGAATATGCGGGCAAAGGACTCCGCAACGACCCCGACAACACCTGCCTCCCGGAGGGCGACCACCGCCTGCTCCCGGGACGACCCGCACCCCATGTTCCTCCCGGCGACGATGATTGCGCCCGATAGACGCCCGGCGAGCGCCGGGTCCAGGTCCTCAAAGACGTGCTCCGCCCAGACCGAGCGGTCCTTTGTCCGGAGGTAACGCCCCGCGATGATGAGGTCGGTGTCGATGTCGTTCCCGAGGCAGACCGCCGGCCCGACTCCCTGCATTACACCGCCTCCGGCACGGCGATTACGCCCGCGAGCGCGCTCGCGGCGGCGGTGGCGACCGACGAGAGGTAGATCTCGGCGCCCACGCCCATCCGGTTCCTGAAGTTCCGGTTGGCGGTCGAGAGGCAGACCTCGCCCTCCCCCATCACGCCCTCGTGCGCCCCGAGGCAGGGCCCGCACCCGGGCGGGGCCACCATGCACCCCGCGCCCACGATATCGGCAAGGACGCCGGTGGCGATCGCCCGGAGAAGCACCGCGCGGGAGGCGGGGACGACCAGGGTGCGGACCGCCACCTGCTTCCCCCGGACGATCCGGGCGAACCGGGCAAGGTCCTCGTAGCGGCCGTTCGTGCAGGTCCCGACGAAGACCTGGTCGATCTCTGTGCCCGCGACTTCTTCCGCCTCCCGGACGGTATCCACCCGATGCGGGACCGCAACAAGGGGCACGATGCCGGCAAGGTCGATCTCGATCTCCTGCTCGTAACATGCCGGCCTTTGCCCCGGTCTCGACCGCCATGTTGCAGAGGGTCAGCCGCCCGTCCATGGAGATCCCCGGCGCTCCGTCGCCCACGAACTCCAGCGCCCGGTAGGTCGCCCCCTCCATACCGAGTTTTGCGACGTAAGCAAGGGCGACATCTTTTGCCTCCGCAGGACCATCGAGCCTTCCCGTGAGGTTGACCGCGATCGTCTCCGGCACCCGGAACCACGTGGCTCCCGACGCCCAGATCGCCGCCATATCGGTCGCTCCCACCCCGGTGGCAAACGCGCCGAGAGCGCCGAGGGTGCAGGTGTGGGAGTCGGCGCCCACGACAACCATGCCGGGCCGGACGACCCCCTCGCTCATCACCTGGTGGCAGATCCCTCCGCCAGCGTCCGAGAGGTCGATCCCTGAGGCCCGGGCATACCCGCGGAGCTCCGCCTGGAGCGTCGCCGTCGTCCCGGTGTTTGCCGGGACGATGTGGTCGAAGATGAGGCGCAGGCGCCCGGGATGCGGCAGCCGATCCACGCCCATCTCCCGGAGCGCCTCCCGGGTGAGGATGCCGGTCCCGTCGTGGGCGAAGGCAATATCGACCTCGTGGTCCACGTATGCCCCTGCCGGTGCACCGAGGATCCGTTCTGAGAGCGTGCTCACTGGAGGACCCCCACCTTCGCCTGCCTGAGGAACCCGCAGAGCACCTCCGGGGTGACGCTGCACTTCCCCTCGCTCCTCTGTTTGATCTGCTCAAGCACCCACCGTACCTGCCCGTCGGAGAGGATGAACCCGTAAGCCTTCGCGATATGCTCAAGCGCCCGCCTCCCGGTGTGCTTCCCGAGGACGAACCGCCGCTCGCCGCCCACCAGTTCGGGGGGGATGGACTCGTAGGTCGCCGGGTCCTCAAGGATAGCGGCGATGTGGATCCCGCTCTCGTGGGCAAAGGCGTTCTCGCCGACGATCGGCCGGGTGCGCTCCGGGGCCACGCCCGAACACCGGGCGACCAGCCGTGAGATATCCTGCAGGCGGGAGAGGTCGTAGCGGTCGACGCCGCCTTTCATCCTTAGCGCGACCAGCACCTGCTCAAGTGCCGCGTTCCCGGCACGCTCTCCGATGCCGTTGACGGTGGTGTGGAGCTGGAACGCCCCGGCGGCCGCCGCCGTGATGGTGTTTGCGGCCGCAAACCCGAGATCGTTGTGACAGTGGATACAGAGCGGGTGATGAACGTCGTCGAGGATCCGGGAGATGACCGCGTGGATCTCAAGCGGGGTGAGGCATCCTACCGTATCGGCGAAACTGACGAGGTTAGCGCCGCATTCGGCGCCCCGGTTATACATCTCGATGAGGAACAGAGGATCGGTCCGGGAGGCGTCTTCTGCCGCGAACCGCACCTGCACACCGTGGTCGGATGCGAACTCCACCATATCAAGGGCGTCCTCGAGCACCTCGGCGCGGGGCTTTCGGTACTTGTGCCGGATGTGGAGGTCAGAGGTCGCGATGAAGATGCTGACCATATCAACGTCGCAGTCGAGGGCCGCCTCGATATCAGGCTTGAGCGCCCGTGCAAGGCAGCAGACCCGGGCGTCCAGATCGCTGTGCGCGATCGCGGTGACGCATTCCTTCTCCGCCGACGACACCACGGGAAACCCGGCCTCGATCACCTCCACGCCGATCTCGTCAAGCGCTCTTGCGATCGCTACCTTCTCATCACAGGTAAACGAGACGCCGGGAGTCTGCTCCCCGTCTCGCAGCGTTACATCACAGATCTCGATATTCCAGGGTTTCATGGTGTGCACCTCGAGGGCAGGTTCCTTTGATCACCACCGTCCGGGGTCCCTCCTCCGGGAGGGTGAGGGCCCGGCGAAGCGCGCCCGCGTCGTCTGCGGCGCAGACGACCGGGTCCGCCCAGGCGATGTAGCGAAGGGTATCAGGGACGGGGTGACCGCCGGTCATCCCCATCCGGTTGTTCGCAAGTACGATGCAGAGGAGCGGGAGCCCTCGTTCGTAGACGTCGATGAGGGCGTTTAGCCCTGAGTGCAGAAGCGCGTAGTCGCCGGTGAGCGCGACGCCGGTGCCGGTCGCCGCCACGGCAACCGACGACCCGAGGCCGTATGTCGCGACCCCCACCCGGTAGGGCGGGTTCATCGCGAGGACCGCGCACCCGGCATCGCAGGCGGCCCGCATCCCGCGCCCGGACAGGATGGCAAGGGCGGGGTGGTACGGGCAGTCCCGGCAGAACGTCCGGCAGTAGCCCCGTGAAGCGAACCGCTCCGGCTCCCCGGCAGGGTCGGGAGGCGCGAGCAGCCGGTGCTCCCGGAGGAAGGGGCGGCCGACCTCAAGGGTCAGGGCGAGCGCGTCCGGGTCCGCCGGCGGCGGGTAGACGGTGACCGCCCGGGACGTTCCTCCCGCGGGGCCGGTGCCGACGGTGCCGCCGGAGAAGCGGTTGAGGGGCGAGGACCGCGACCAGGCAAACATGGCCGCCGTCCGGCGGTCGGCCGCCTGCGCCCGCCCGGCCATCGTGAGCCCGGGGTCCGCGAGGCTCCCTTCCCGGTCGTTACGGAGAGAGAGGGGTTCCGGGACGTCTGCGTCCAGGAGGCCGGGCGTGACCCTGACGATGGCCACGCGGGAGAAGGTCTCCGAGGCCTCGAACGCCGCCTCGACTGCCGGGGCGAGCGTCTCGCTGTCGGGTTCGAGAACCGGCACCCGGGCGACCTCGCCGTAGTAGCGGGAGTCCTGCACGACGTCTGATCCGGCTGCGCGCACGTCGTCGCCGACGACGATCGCGACGCCGGCCCGGAGGCCCTGGGCTGTTGCGTGCACGAGCGGGTCCGCACAGGCGTTGAGGCCGACGTGCTTGACGATCACGGCGGTCCTCCGCCCGGCGAGCGAGTCGCCGAGGGCGTACTCGAGCGCCACCTTCTCGTTTGTGGTGATCACGGCCCCCACTCGCCCGGCGAGCCCCGAGACCGGGTAGCCGGGGACGGTGTAGCACCGGTCGGCGGACCGGAGGATGGCGAGAGCGAGCGCCTCCGTACCCTTCATGCATCCCTCCCGGGCACGAGGTCGCACCCTGTGCATGCCGGACACATCGTCAGCGCCTGGCGGGGGTCGAGCCCTGCCTGCCTGAGGATTCGTTCATGGGCGGCACAGAGCCGGAGCAGCCGATCGGCGGAGGGCCGGGGCCGACCGGCGAGAGACGCCGCCGGGGTGAGCGGGCGGAGGACCGGGATGACCCCGGCCGCAGCGAGATCGGCCATGACCTGCTCCAGGTCTTCGTCGGTCTCCCCGAGGCCGACGATGATGTTCGAAAAGACCCTTCCGCGCCCGAAGAGCGCCACGGAGGATGAGAGCGCCTCATGGATCGCCGTCCACGAAAGACCGGGGCACATCTCGCAAAAGAGCGCCTCGGTCGCCGTCTCGAGGTTGAACTTCACCTCGACGACGCCAAGGGCATGGAGCCGGACCGGAGTCTCCAGGCCCGGGTAGATCGAGACACCGATGGGAAGACCGAACGGCGCGAGCGCCGCGACGACGTCGAGGACGTACGCCTCCTCCTCCTCGATCGAGGAGGCGACGCCGCTCGTGATCGCAATGGCGTCGATCCGGTCGGCCACGCTCCGGACCAGTTCCACGATCTCGGCAATCTCTTTCCTCCGCCCGGGGAGGCCCGGCACCGGGCAGTAACGGCAATGGAAGATGCACGTCCCGCTGACGGTGATGTAGGCCTGGCGGGGGCAGTGGAGCGCGGCGGGCTCGAGCCTGCCGCGGACCAGATCACCGTCGACGAAGAGGTCCGCCTCGCCCCCGCCCCGGTGGACGATCTCGATGGAACCCGCTTCATCGATACCGACCCGGACCCGCCGGCCTTTGCCGACGGAGAAGAAGAGCGAACCGGACGTCCCCGCCGAGGGGCCGGCGGCGGAGCGGGAGACGTAGCGGTCCGCGGGCTCGCCGGAGAGGCGGACAGAGCCCGCCTCGAGCAACCGGGCTTTCAGCCGACTCCATTCCATAACGCCAGTGCCTCCTCGTACCGCGTGGCGAACGGGATCGCCGCCACCGCCCCGATCGCGCCCCGGCCGTCCATGAGGACGGAGAGCCTTCTATCGGTTATGGCGGCAAGGTCTTCTGGCGAGACTTCCCCCCGCTTCACTCTTCCGCCGAACTCCTCGAGCGGGGAGGGGTCGAAGCCCCGCCAGACCGCCATCCCGGTCTCCTCTGAGAGAGTGTACTCCTCGAGGAGATCGCGGTAGTGCCGGGCGAGCCCGTCCGGGTCCGATGTGGCGAACTCACAGGCGATGGCGACACAGTTCTTGGTCCGGTAGGGGACCGGGAAGAGCTGAACGATGGTGTGGGAGAGGTAGCGGGAATGGTCGTCCTCGACGGCCCGCGCGATGTTGTGCGCGAGCGTCCAGGTGGCGCCTTCCTCCGGGGTATCGGTGTCGTCGATCCCGACGATCACGCGCTCGCGGCGGGGGAGCCAGATCGTCGAGCCCGCGAGCCGCCCGCCGCCGGCGGGATCGCTTTCGTAGCGGGTGACGCCCGGCGCCGATGCGCGGCAGATGGATGCCCCCACGCCGCCGCCGCCAAGACCCCGGTAGGTGATGGCGATCTCGTCGCCCCGAACGGCAACGGCGGCGATCCCCGCCGGGAAGACCGAACCTTCGAGCGCGAGGTCGACGCTGCCGGTCGAGAGGAGGTAACGGTTGGTCGCGCCCACGGTGCGGACGGAGCGGACGAGCGGACTCTGCGCGTAGTGGCGCTTCACCCACATCGCGCCGCCGGTGCAGTCGAAGAACTCGATGAGTTCCACGTGCCCGGCGCTCTCGTCAGCCACCGCCACGATCTGCGGATACCGTATCGTGTAGGGATCAGAGAGTCTCTCCATAGAGTCCTGCCGCTTCGACGCCCTTGTTCCCCCAGAGAACGGCGCCAAGTGCTCCTATCCGCCCCTTCCGCCTGTTTGAGTCGATGAACCGAACACCCATCCGGGCGGCCTCCGCCTCCGCCTCATCGAGCGTCAGGAGTTCGGTCTTGACCCTCTTCATGTAGGGGGACTCCTCTGCAAACGCAATCCCCCGGTACACGGCGATGCCGGTGTCGTTGCTGACCGCCTCCGACTCGATGAAGTCGCGGACGTACTCGAGGAGGGCGTCCACCCTCCCCGGCCGGACGGCGAAGTTCAGGGCGGAGCCGACGCAGTTGGTGGTCTTCTTCGGGACAGCGGGGTTCAGCTGCACGAGGCGCATGTCCAGGTACTCAACCCCGCCAAGGGTGCAGGCCTCGGCGCACTTGAGTGCAAGCACCCACGTGGCACCCTCCTCGCGCGTATCGGTGTCGTCGATCCCGATCGTCACCTTCTCGTAGAGCGGTGATACGATCCGGACCCGGCAGACCCGGGCGCCGCCGATCCGGAGGTCTTCCTCGGTGGGGTACTCGGCCCGGATCACCCCCGGCGCCTGGGTCAGGCAGGCGGCGACCCCGACACCTGCTCCTGCGATCCCGGACCAGATCGTCACCACTTCGTCCCCGTCGACCTCGACCCCTTCGAGCGCCTGCCCGCCGATCTCAAGGCCGGCCGCCCCGAACTTTGCCGGCGATACCCCCAGCCGGGCAAGCATCGTCATCGTCGTGCCCTCGACATGGCAGGACTGGATTGCCCCGCCCGCACGCACGCGGTTCGCCGCATCCCACTCGATCGTCCCCCGGGCCCGGCAATGCTCGCGGATCTCCGCGAGACCGGCTTTCTGGTCGACCATGGCGAGGTATTTCATCGAGAACAACGGCCCGAACCGGGCCCTGACGTCATCGGGTGTGAGTGTAATCATGATGTCACCGAAATTTTCGTTAACAAGATTATCGTTGACATCGATATTTAAGGGGATCGGTCGGGGCGAGAGGGGCGGCGGATACCGGGCTCCGATGGGGTGGCGAGAGAGAAAGGCAGGCGTTATACGCGCCTGAGGGTCTCCGGAGGCGCGGGTGGTTGAGGGGGTGTCATTATTCCTGGGACATCGCTTACCCCGATGCACGGATTTCGTGGGGATATCGCCACGCACTGCCCCCGCCCCCAAGGGGCGGGGGAGGAGGCCGAAGGCCGGGTGGGGTTTTAGGTCAGCTTACAGGTGGAGACAGGGGAGGGGGGATGCTCCCCCCTCCCCGCGAGCCGCCTCCCCCAGGGGCGATATCCGATGGAAAGCCGTAGATTGGGTTTGCAAAACAACATGCGAAGGAGTGGACTTTGGCTCAGGGATGCTCATGCGACTGAAGTTTGGTTGAAATATTCCAGGGCATTTGAACGCTCTCGCCCGCTCGATCCCCAATCCTCGCAGCGCTGAAAACAGGATCAACTCAAACAGCGGCTCCAAAAACCGCAACGAAAAAAGAGGTTTAAAGGTAGTCCGCAAGGACGTCCTTCAGGTCGAACCTGAACGGCCCGAGGCTGCCGCCGAAGTTCCCGGCGCTGATGAACTTCACGCCCGGCACCTTGGTTGCCGCCCGGATACCCTCAGCCATCGCGGTCTTGATCGAGTCTTCATCGACGCCGTCGATGACGATCTCGTAGATCGCTTTGACGCCCTCGGGCACCTTGCTGCCCTCGACCTTATCCTTCAGCGTTGGGCAGTAGGCCTCGTTCGTGCTTGCGCCCATGAACTTGTATTTCTTGCTCCCGACCTTCGACCCGCTCGCGACGATGCCGCCGGGGAAGGGCGTGATGACACCGCAGACGCCGCTGATGGCGTCGACTGCCGCCTCCGCGGCAACGAGAGCGGCCATCTGGTTCTCGCCCATGATAAAGAAGTTGCCGCCCGCGACACCCTTGACGGCGCCGAACTCCTCCTCACCGATATACTCGCCCTCCATGATCGGGATGGCCCAGACCGTCCTGCCGCCGACCTCGCGCTTCTGCTCGTAGCCGTCGCCAAAGAAGTGGAGCTTGACCGGGAGCTTCTCCTGGACCTCGGCGACGACGTCGGCAAGGCCGTCGAAGACCGCCGTCGTCGGTGCGGTGAGGACGCACTCGGCGAGCCGCTCCACTACCTGCTCTTTGAGCTTCTTCTTGCTCGCACAGATCATGATCGCATAGCCGGGCCGCCCGTCGGGGGTCTCGTCGGCGGGGACAAAGCAGTCGATGCCTGCCTCTGCCGGACATCCTATGGTGGAGGTGGCAAAGCCGACAGCCTCCACTGCTGCCTTGTATGCCCATTCCTCAGTGACGGCGGTGATGATGGGCCGCGCCACCCAGGTCGGGAACGCCTCTGCATAGGTATCGTCGATAGTAACGCCATTCAGTTCCATGGACAGAATACACCTCGTTTGCTACAATGTCACGATGCGGACAGAATAAGGTTTCTTTTTCTCCCGACGGCGGTACGCCGCGCTGCCGGAAAGCAGGGGGCCAGACTGCGCGGCCCCCCCGGCGGCCCCGCCGACCCACCGATAGTCACCACCACGGCAGAGTAAACCCGCGGGGAACCGGCGGCCGGGTTGCAGGACACCGGGATCTCCCCCGGTTGCGCTATCGGGGCGTGGAACATCCGTGTATCCCGGACCTCGGCAGGGGGGGCCGGGTTAACTGATCCCGACCCCATAATCCCCGCCGGGCAGGCCTGCCCGGGATGCGGCAAAGGACCGCGGGCGCAGGTTCGTGGTGGACACTCACCGGTGGGCGCACGTCTCCGGCGCAAAGGGAGGAGAGTCAATGGATGCATGAACGGTTGCCGTCTAAACCGCGCAACAGGCGGGAGACCCCTCCCGGCAGGAGGACAGGAACTATCGCCGATTCCCGGGGAGATCCGGCCGGTTCTTAACGGTGCCGGCCCGGATTGGCCACCGATTTTCACCAGTTTGCTCGATTTAAAATTTAAGGTTTTCGCTTTGACCTTCTGCCCCGAAGCGCGTTTGACGGCGATATCCGGGGCATCGGGTTAACATAACAACTGTTTTAATTTATAAAACTTGATGGATAATCATAGTTCTGGAATATAAGACTGCCGAATTTCAGAAAGTTTATGTATATTCTTTGACAATTCTTTTTATATCGATTTTTAATCGATCAGATCTGGTGCGTGATAACCAT
>JAGVUK010000274.1 GCA_019136335.1 Methanomicrobiales archaeon | reverse complement strand
GGGGTGCCGGGCCGGGAAACTCCATCCTACCCAGAGCGATACCCAGAACCTCTTCTCTCCGTCCCCCCACCCCGCCCGGGCTTCACAGAGGTGGAATACCCATACGCTTCTCCAGCACCCCCCACCCCACCCGCGCTTCGCGCTCCTCCCCCGCCCCTCAGGGGCGGGGGCAGTGCGTGGCGATATCCGGGGATAAGCCGCGCCCGGGAGCGGTCCTCGCGCCGGTTTTCCGGAGGGGATAGGCCCCCTTCCCCCCAGGTAGACGCCCGAAAGTCCCCAACCCGCTCCTGAGAATCGGGGACGGTGCCCGGACAGGGCGTGCCCCCCGATGCGGCCTTCCGGAGCGAACCGGGGAGTATCGCTTCAATGGAATGTCGTATTTGGTATCCCGCACTCTTCGCGGCAACGCGAGCGCCGACCTGCGATGGAGGCCGGGTTCTGGCCTCACGCGGGAGCGGTGCGGAGTGCCGGGTGCAACGTCCCGGCAGCGCAGGTGCAGGTCGAAACCGTTATCAGCCTCCGGGCGGGATTAACGTTTACCGGCCGGCACGGCAAGGGGATACCGGCGGCCGAACGTTATGGAGCGTGAAAGATGTCGAAATGTACTCACACAGACCGTATAGCAACCAGAACAGACCTGGTGGAGGCGAGAAGCTATGGCCGCGCGTGAGATTGTGCCGGGTGTCTACTCCGTCGGGGCCATCGACTGGGACCGCAGGATCTTCGACGAACTGATCCCGCTCCCCGACGGCACCTCCTACAACAGTTACCTGGTCCGGGGCAGCGAGAAGACGGCGCTGATCGACACGGTCGACCCTATGAAGACCGTGGACCTCGTGGCGAACCTTGAACGGGCCGGCGCCAAACAGATCGACTACGTCATCGCAAACCACGCCGAGCAGGACCATTCGGGCTCGATACCGGCGATGCTCGACCGCTTCCCCGAAGCGAAGGTGGTGACGAACCAGAAGTGCCGGGACTTCCTGGTCGACCTCCTCCATATACCGGAGGACCGGACCATCGTCATCGGCGACGGGGACACGCTCCCCCTCGGGGACCGGACGCTCGAGTTCATCATCGCGCCCTGGGTCCACTGGCCGGAGACGATGCTCTCCTATCTCCGGGAGGACCGGATCCTCTTCTCCTGCGACCTCTTCGGTTCGCATTACGCGACAAGCAGCCTCTACGTCCCCAATGAGGGCGTGATCTACGAGTCGGCGAAACGCTATTACGCCGAGATCATGATGCCGTTCCGCTCAAGCATCAAGGGGCACCTTGCAAAACTCGCCACGCGCGAGATCGACGTGATCGCCCCGAGCCACGGCCCGGCCTACGAGAGGCCGGCGTTCATCATGGACGCATACCGGGACTGGACGGGCGATGCGGTGAAGAACATGGTGGTGCTCCCGTACGTCTCCATGCACGGGAGCACCCGGGCGATGGTCGACCACTTCGTCGATGCCCTGATGCAGCGGGGGATCCCGGTGCAGCCGTTCAACCTGACGAAGACCGATACGGGCGACCTTGCAAAAGCCCTCGTGGATGCCGCGACGGTCGTGATCGGGTCGCCGACGGTCATCTTCGGCCCCCACCCGCAGGCGGTCTACGCGGCATACCTCGCAAACCTCCTCCGCCCGAAGACCCGGTACGCGACGGTGATCGGGTCTTACGGCTGGGGCGGGAAGACGGTCGATACCGTGAAGGATATGCTCGGTCGGCTCAAGGTCGAGTTCCTCGAGCCGGTCTACGTCAGGGGCCACCCGAAGGAGGCGGACTTCGCGGCGCTGGACCGTCTCGCCGACGAGATCCGGAAGAAGCACGAGGAGGCAGGGATCGTCGTCTCCTGAAGGGTATCCGGGGAGAGGCACTCCCTGCCTCGTGGAGACCGCCACGGTCCGGGCGGCAGTGGTGCCTGGTTCTGCAGATCGGACGGTCCCGCCGGGGTGCCCGGGCCTCCGGGCGCTCCGCCCCTCGCAGATCCGGGACCAGCGGTCTTCTCCCGCTCTGCCCCCCGGCCTGCCGCAGGGCGGGGTTTTGCCGGGTCGCCTGCCGGCACCGAAATCTTAACAGGCCTGGATACCGACCAATCTGTGAGCTGACCTATGCCCTCATCAGATTTCAAGCGAGTCATCGCGGAGTCGCCCTACGTCTTCGTCATCGGCGTAGCGGGAGACAGCGGAAGCGGAAAGACAACGTTCACCCGGGCCATCAGGGCGATCTTCGGCAGGGATCTCGTCTCGATGATCACCATCGACGACTACCACAGGTACGACCGCGCGGAGCGCAAAGCACTCGGGATCACGCCGCTCGTCCCCGAGGCGAACCGGTTTGACCTGCTTGAGGAGCACCTCAGGGATCTCAAGGCGGGAAAGACGATCGCAAAACCGGTCTACAACCATGACAACGGGAGGTTCGACCCCCCGGTGCCCTTCAAACCCACGAAGATCCTGATCATCGAGGGGTTGCACCCGTTCATCACCGGGACGCTGCGGGACCTGATCGACTTCAAGCTCTACGTCGACCCGGACCCCGACGTCAAGCGTGCCTGGAAGATCAAACGGGATGTAGAACAGCGCGGTTATTCGCCCGAGGCCGTCATCAGGGAGATGGAGGAGCGCAAACCCGACTACGAACGCTACGTGGCACCGCAGTGCCGGTTCGCGGACGCGGTCATCCGGATCGCCTTCTCGAAGTACGGCAGGGAGGTGAGCGAGGAGCGCAACGTCTATCACGTCTCCCTCTGCCAGAACGAGATCGACCGGAGCATCCAAAACGTCGACCTCTCGATCGACCTCTACCCGATCCTCTCCCTCTCGCAACGGAGTTTCATGGTCGAGTTCACCACCGAAGACGTCGCGGGGCGGCCGATGGGAGCCCTCACGTTCGATGGGGAGTTGAACTACGCCGTCGCGAGGAAACTGGAGCAGAACATCGAGATCCAGACGCAGGTGCAGCCCATCGACCTTGTCAAGAACGGTGCGTACCTGACGGCCGGGGGTATGGCCCAGCTCATCCTCGCCTGGCGGATCATCAACCGCCGCATCGCGATCGAGAGCGCTCCGGGCGTCCGCGGGAATGGGGGAAGGCCGGGCGGAGACGGCGGGTGCGGGTGCGGCCGCACGTGATGGGGGCGTTCTCCGGCGCTCCGGGGCAAAACCGTTATGAGAGAGAAGGTAGATAAGAGCGCCCGGAGAACGTGTATCGATGGATAGGATCGAGCAGTTCTCGACCATCGCCCCCGACATCGGCAATATATTCAGGTACATCAGCATCGGCACGGCAGTGCCGCTCATCGTCGCGGTGGTCTACCGGGAGTGGGAGATGATCCTCCCTATGCTCTCCGTCCCCGTCACGCTCTTTCTCCTCGGGACGCTTCTCGCCCGGACCCCCCGGCAGGAGCGTGAGGCGCCGCTCTCCGCCGCCCTCATGGCCGTCGCCCTGATCTGGCTCATCATGGCCCTCACGAGCGCACTTCCGTTCAGCCTCGGGCTCGGCATCCCGTACCTCGACGCCGTCTTTGAGGCGATGTCGGGGTGGACCGATACCGGCCTGACGATGATGCGGTCGGTCGATGACCTGCCGCGGACGCTTCTCTTCTGGCGGTCGCTGATGCAGTGGCTCGGCGGCATCGGTATCGTCGCCTTCACGATCGCGATGGCGTCGAGGACCGGGCTGACCCAGTTCCGCCTCTACCGGTCGGAGGGGCGCTCGGAGGCGTTGATGCCGAGCGTCGTCGCGACGGGTATGGAGATGTGGAAGATCTACCTGATCCTGACCGCGGCGTCGATCGGCCTTATCCTCCTCTCGGGGGTATCCCTCTGGGATGCGGTGAATATAGCGCTCTCCGCGATCTCGACCGGCGGGTTCTCCGTCCACTCGGCAGGCGTCCCGTACTACAACAACCCGCTCCTTGAGGTCCTCATCGTCCCGGTCATGATCGCCGGCGCCCTGCCGTTCAAACTCTATTATCTCCTCTACCGGCACAGAGAGGTCCGGGTCTTCGACGACCAGCAGGCGCGCCTCCTCTTCATGCTTGTCGCGCTCGGCATCGTCGTGATCGCATGGGACCTCGTCACCCTCAGCGCAGTCGATCTCCCCACCGCCATCCGCCACGCGCTCTTCATGTCGGCCGCGGCGATCAGCAGCACCGGGTTCCAGGTCGCCTCCCCGAACGAGTGGGCGAGCGTGACGGTCCTCTTCCTCTCGATGCTGATGGTGATCGGCGGGGCGTCGGGGAGCACCGCCGGCGGTATCAAGCTCTCCCGGGTGGTCCTCGGCGTCCAGAGCCTGATCTGGTGGTTCCGGCGGATGTTCGTCTCCGGGAAGGTGCTTGTCCCCTTCAAGTACGACGGCAGGGTGATCCCGAAGAACGTCGCCGATCTCGAGGTCTCCCGGAACATGCTGATCATCATGCTCTACTTCCTCACGATCTTCGTCGCCACGGTGCTGGTGATGCACCTGCAGCCGACGGCCTTCGATTCAAGCAACGTGATCTTCGAGGTCGTCTCCGCCATGTGCAACTGCGGTATGTCCGCGGGGTTCGTCTCGCCCGATATGGCCGACCCGGCGAAGGTCCTCTTTATCATGGTCATGTGGATCGGGCGTCTTGAGATCATCCCGGTGATCATGCTCGTCATGGGCGTCCTGAAAGGGTTCGATTGACCTGCCCTCAGGGGGGGGCGTGGCCGGATCGTATACCGGGACTGCCGGCGGATCGATCGGCCCGGTGATTTCGGGCCAAAAAAGGAACCGTGCCGGTCACGCCGGCCGGTTGCCGGCGTACAGGTCGTCCACTGCCGCGCGGTCCCCGCCGCTCTTTGCGAGCAGGTCCATGTAGGCGTAGACCTCCGGGGCATCCTCCTTCAGGAGCGCCGGGGAGATGTGGTAGAGCATGAAGGCCTCGGCGAAGACCGCCGCCTCCCTCTCCTCGCCGGGCGGAGCGGTGATGCGGGCCAGGTAAGACCCGGACCCTGCGTCCAGCGCCGGGAAGACCGTGCTCTCGTCAAACCCCATGGTGTGGTAGACCCGGTAGCCGACCTGCCGGGTGAAGACCTCGTCGGCCTGTGCCGGGTTCCTGTCCGAGCGGATGTAGATGGCGTTCTCAGCGGGAACGTAGAGGCCGCTCACGTTCCCGGACGCCTCCTGCTGCTCGAACACTTTGTTCTTGCTGTCGATGTAGACGGTGATGTCCTTGATGAACTCTTCTTTGATCCTGGTGCTCTGCTGCAGCACCAGGGCCTCTGCAAGTGCCGCCTCGGTGCCGCTCCCATCCCTGTTTTCCAGACGGAATCCGGCGACCGGGCTCACTGAAAAGGCCGAACAGACGACGATCAGGAGTATGATCGCCGCAATCAACCGTGATCGGAATCGTGGGTCCATGGTTCGCTTTCCCTCTGCTTATCCAATTGTTTCAAACTTGTTATTATATACTTTTTGGATATCCTGAATTTCCTTAATTACGTCGAATAATTAAAATAATGGATAATATACTGTATTATAGATAATGGGTTCTTCATCGGCTCTTTTGTATTTTCAACAAATATTATATATTATGGCTGTGTCGATGCCATCCGACACCTAATTACCCATGCAAGCGCATAATAACATCGATGAAACAGATCGCCCTCTACGGCAAGGGTGGAATCGGGAAATCCACCACTGCAGCAAACCTCTCGGCAGCACTCGCGGGGGAGGGGCTCGATGTCCTGCAGATCGGCTGTGACCCCAAGCACGACAGCACCCGCATGCTGATGCACGGGACATGGATCCCGACCGTGCTCGACCTGATCCGGGAGCGCGGGGACGAGAACATCACCGTCGACGACGTGGTTTACCGGGGTTTCCGGGGGGTGCGCTGCGTGGAGGCGGGCGGGCCCGAACCGGGGATCGGGTGCGCCGGGCGGGGTATCATCGCGACGTTCCAGCTCCTCGAACGCCTCGACGCCCTCAAGGGAGATGTGATCGTCTACGACGTCCTCGGCGACGTCGTCTGCGGCGGGTTTGCGATGCCGATGCGGGAAGGATACGCGCAGGAGATCTACCTGGTCACCTCCGGCGAACTGATGTCGATCTACGCGGCAAACAACATCGCAAAGGCCATCGCCCGCCTCTCGCGCCGGGCGCGCAGCAGGTGCACGCTCGGGGGCGTGATCTGCAACGCAAAGAACATCGAGGGCGAGCGGGACCTGGTGGATGATTTCGCCCGCCGGATCAACTCCCGGCTCATCGCCTACATCCCCCGGGACCGGGTGGTGCAGGTCGCGGAGCTGCATCGGCAGACGGTCGTCGAGTATGCGCCCGATTCCGACCAGGCGGCGGTCTACGAGGAACTCGGGCGCACGATCTACGCGAACCAGACGACGAGCATTCCCACCCCCCTCGAGATGGATGAACTCGAATCCTTCGCCCTCGAATTCGTCCAGGTTTGAGGGGTGCACCCTGACCGGAGCGCTCTCGGTCCTCACGGAGGTACGGGACGCCGTCTGCGTCATCCACGGGCCGTCGGGATGCACGCACCATAACTTCTCCCTCCTCCACGCCACATTGCTCTCAAACGACCGGCCCGGGGTCCCCCGCCTCCTCTCCACCCGCCTTACGGAGAAGGATATCATCTTCGGCGGGGAAGAGGCCCTGGAGGCGACCATAGCACGGGCACTCTCGCTCTTCCCCGCCCCTTCTTCCGTCTTCGTCCTCTCGACCTGCATCGTCGAGACGATAGGGGACGACACCGCGGCGGTCTCTGCGAAGGCATGGGGGGTCCCGGTGATCGCCGTGCCGACCGCGGGGTTCCTCGGCGGGGTCTTTGAGACCGGCATCAAAAATGCCCTCTCTTCCGTCGCCTCGCTCGCCCGGCCCGCGGGCGAAAGGACCCTCTCGGCAAACCTTGTCGGCGAGAAGAACCTGGAGTACGGCGTCGACGAGAACGCCGCGGAGATCGGACGCCTCCTTGCCCGGCTCGGCATCGGGATCAACCTCCGGTTCGTGCGGGGGATCGGGACGGGGGATGTCGGGCGCCTCGGTTCCGCCGCCGTCAACATCCTCCGCGAACCGGCGCTCCGGCCGGTCGGCGACGACCTCAAGAGGAGGTTTAACACGCCCTTTGTGGACTCGTTCCCTGCCGGGCTTTCCGGGACGTGCCGGTTCCTCGAAGACGTCGGGCGGATCTGCGGCATCGACGCCTCGGCCGCCGTCGAGGGGGAGCGTGCCTTCCAGCGCGAGATGCTCTCGCGGTTCACGGACATCGGGGGGAGCAGGGTCTGCTTTCGTTCCCCCCACCCCATGCTTGAGGGGGACCCGGTCGCGGAGGCGGTCTCGACCGAGTGCGCCGCGGCCCTCGACCTTGCCGTCGAGGAGGACGGGACGCCTATCCCGCTCCCGTACCCGGCGCCCGTGGGGACCGCCGGGCTCCGCCGGATGCTCAACCGGTGGAGGGTGCTCGTGCGGGAGAAGGGAAGGGGGTGAGGCGCCGTTCCCTGGTAACGCTGCATATCGGACGTGGGACCGTTGAAGGTCCCTCTCACACGCCAAAACCCCTCAAATTAAGATGCCTCGATGCGGTAGTGGATTACAACGATCCTCCGGCTCAACACCAAGAAATGGTGAGCAGAAAGTAGTCTACTCATGGCTCAACAACCGAACAGGTGGAATGGGTATCACCCGCCTTGTGCTGGCGATCAGCGTCGGGCCGGCGCGGTGGCTACGGTACTGGGGAGGATACGCGGCGGGGAAGATCAAGTGGCAACGGTGGCGGACCGATCGTTACCCTTACGAGTGTCATTATGGCTATATACGATATCTGCAACCAGATCTGGGTAGACTGAGGTGCCGTCAAAGATATAGTCATAGTGCGGAGTACCATAGCACTGGAAGCGGAATATCCAGATGAAGCGTGGAAAGGGTTTGCAGAGAGTTGTAACCTTATCCGTGATCGTTCCATCTTTGAATGTGGTGCTGAAACTCATTCCCGATAGGAAACTCTTATACTCCTTGATATCGGTCAGGAAAAGTTCGACCTTAGTTTCCACATCCAAATTGCCGCTCTCGATTTGCCGCTCAGAGAGACGTTTGTACTTTAAGTATAAGCCGTGAACTACCCCCCGCTTGCGCAGGGGGCTTCCTGCGAGTGTCCGGGGATCACAGGGATCCTCGGACCTGTTTGTCGCAGATTACCGGCGAACTGTCGGTAGCCCGTCCACAG
>JAGVUK010000082.1 GCA_019136335.1 Methanomicrobiales archaeon | reverse complement strand
CCCCAACCCCCGCATCCGGGACCTGATCCGACGCCCCGGAAGACGTCATCTCGCTGAGCGAGAAGGAGTCAAGGATGATGCTTGTCCTTCCGTCGTCAGGCCCGAGCAGGGCGAGCGGGATCCGGAAGAAGGCCTGGTTGCCGGCAGCCACGAACATGGCGTCGTTGTACGGGACCCCGAGGGGAACCCCCGCCGTCTCCGCGTAGCCCCCTTCCGCGAATCCGGGACCAGTCTTCTCCAGGCTCGCGCCAGTCCCAAGCGCGGATCCGATCGTGTAATCCAGGCGGTAATCAATCCCGAACGACGGCGGCGCCTCTTCGGCGTTCATGAACCCTGTAGCCAGGTTCTGGTCCGCGTCGATGAGTATCCAGCCTTTCAGGTCCCCTCCACTCTCGACGGCGGTCGCGTAAGTCACCAGGATGTCGAGCACCCCGTCGTGGACGTCCGTGCTGAGGCCCGTAACGTCCCCGGACAGCGCGTCCCCCTCCCGGTCGTCATATCTGCTGCTCACCCGTGCGGCCCCGCCCGGGACCTTCACTTCGCCGCTCCCGGCGTTCATGACGCCGTAGTCCGGGGCCCGGTCAAAGGCGAGCGCCCCCATCGTCCCGGTGTAGACGGCGGCAAAGAGATCCGGGTCCGCGGCGCCGTCCCCGGGTGCCCCGAGGGGGATCGCGATATCGATCCGGTTCGCGCTCGGGGAGAGGGTAGCCTCGCTCACCGGTTCGTCGTTCAAGGTCGCGGAGATGACAGGCTCGGCGTAGACGATCGGCATGACGGAGAAGGCGTAGACGTACTCCGCGCCGGTCCCTTCCCGGTAGCCCGTCGAAGGGTTCCGGTCGGCGTCGATGAAGATCGCGCCGCCGTAACTCCCTGCGGGGTCCCGGGCAAGATCCATCCGGACATGCAGGACGCCCTCACGGACGTCGCAGGAGAGGCCGGTGATATCAGGGTCCGGGAAATCCCCCGCCGGATCGGCCACGCCGGCGGCAGAGGCGCACGCCGCGGCATGAGCAAGGAGCAACGCCGGAAGTATGAACAGCACGTAACTCCGCCTTCGGTTCTCCTGCGCCATCGGTCCCGGGTGTGCGGGTGCCGAAGGATAATAAAGGTGCCTGGTGCGGGGCTACCCGGCGGCTCTTTTGGATAGATCTTCCGGAGCAGGAAGACTGCTGGAGAACGTCATACCCGGATTTCGCGGAGTAACCCCTCTTCCCCCGGGCAATCCGCCATGGTGGACCCTGCAGCCCGGCATGCCGAGACGGGGGCTGCGATCGCCGGGCTGAAAACCCGGGCACCCTCGGCCAGTACCGTCGTCAAGAACGGCGAGTTTCGCCCCCTCTCCAGATCGCCGCGGGAGAGCACCTTGACCGAGAGGTTTACGCCCGTTTCAGGATATCACCCGGTCCCGTCATTGCTCCCGGCGTGAGGTACACCACCCGGCGGGAGAAGGAGGCCCCGGCTCATCGGCGCGAGAGATCGTCAGGCTCATAACCTTCGGGCGCCATTCCCTGCCTGAGGAAATCTGCATGGTACGGACGCACGTAACCCCCGGAGAAGCAAAGGCGATGGGCGAACAGCTCGGCGTCACCTGGAAGGAGTTCGACGTCGAACAGTTCCGGCGCGGCATGGTCGTCGAACTCGAACACGGCCTCCACGACCCGGCGACGAACGTCACCGACGACGACCTCTTCCTGACGGCAAAGATCGCGCTTGCGCACTTAAACGAGTTCCCCGACTATTACGACCGGCTCGAGGAGATGGAGGAGAAGGCGGAGGCCTACTGGGCGGAGCGCACAGCAGCGCAACGGTGAGCGCTCGCCACGACGACAACCCTGCCGTGACGGCCGATACCGCTTTCGCGGCAGGGCACCGGGCGGGATGCGCAACAACTATCGCCCGTCCGTGTCAACCATGACGTATGGAACGGCGGGGGAAAGCAGAATGGATAAAGATACGGCAGCGGCGGGTCGTCGACGAGAAAGAGTACTACGCCGACCGGCTCTACGAGACCCGGCGTGACGCAACCTCCTACGCCCGGCAGCTGCAGAACCAGGACAAAGACGTCCTCGTCCTCGGAACCACCCACGAGGGCGGGCACCGGGGCTACGCCGTCTTCGTCAGGAGATAAGGCCCACCTTCGCCGCGAGGGGTTGGAAGGTCGAACCGGCCGGTTCAACTCACCCGGCACTCCCGGATCGCCGGCCCCGTGCGCCGCTCCCGCCACTCGTCGTGGAGAACGCCGCGGACGTCGACGTCCTCAAAGACCCCCCATCTCCTGATGTGCTCGCGGAGGCGGCCTTCATGGAGCATCCCGCACTTCTCCATCACCCGGCCCGAGGCGGGATTCCGGGAGAAGTGCATGGCATAGACCCGGTGCAGCCCGAGGACCGAAAACCCGTACTCGATCACCGCCCGGACCGCCTCGGTGGCGTATCCCCGGCCCCAGCAGGGCCGTGCGACCCAGAACCCGAGCTCGCCACGGGCGTGACCGCGGTCGATCTGCAGGCGGACGCCGCCGATCAGACCCCCCTCTCCGGCGAGCGTGACGGCGAAGGCCGCGATCTCGCCGCGGTCGATCCCCTCGCGGAGGGAGGCGATCCAGATCTCGGCAAGGCCGTCCGGGTAGGGGTAGGGAAGGAGGGTCGTCGCGGCAACGGCGTAGTCGCCGGCGAGCCGCTGCACCATGGAAGCGTCCGCGAGGGTAAACGGTCGCAGGAGCAGGCGATCGGTCGCGAGGATGGGCTGGTTCTCCATGAATATGCTCATTGCACCGGCCGGATATAAGCCCTGCCGCACCGCTGCCCGGACCGCAGGAGAGGGTGACCCGAAGACCCCGGCAACCGCTGCCCGCCCGGCCGTACGACCTCGTGAAAACCACTCCCGGTTATACCTTGAGGTCCCGTTTTCCCGGATTACATGGAGCATTGGCGATTACGAGCCGTCCCGATCTCCCGTCTGGCCTGATACTGCGTAAGGGCCGTCCTATTCCCAAATCAGCAACCTTTATTAATTTTTGTTCTGTATTCCATCATGCATGATCAAAGTCGCAATCAACGGCTACGGCACCATCGGTAAACGGGTTGCCGACGCGGTCGCCGCACAGCCCGATATGGAAGTGATAGGGGTTTCAAAGACAAGCGTCTCGGCGGAAGCGTACATCGCAAAAGAGCGCGGGTTCCCCCTCTACATCGCCGATCTCGGAAAGAAGGCGGCGTTCGAGAAGGCCGGCCTTGATGTCGCCGGCGACGTCGAAGCGATGCTGAAAGCCGCCGATATCATCGTGGACGCCACTCCCGGCGGCGTCGGGGAGAAGAACCGGCCGATCTATGAGCGCCTCGGGAAGAAGGCAATCTTTCAGGGCGGCGAGGAACACGAGGTCGCCGGGTTCTCCTTCAACGCCCACGCGAACTACAAAGAGGCTGCAGGAAAGCAGTTCGCCCGGGTCGTCTCGTGCAAC
Source organism: Methanomicrobiales archaeon (assembly GCA_019136335.1). GTDB lineage: Archaea > Halobacteriota > Methanomicrobia > Methanomicrobiales > Methanoculleaceae > Methanoculleus. The sequence continues at coordinate 6,939 of JAGVUK010000082.1, read as the reverse complement.
ACCACCGGGCTTGTCCGGCTCATCCACGCCCTGGACCAGGCCTTCGGCGTCGACCGGGTCCGGGCGGTGATGGTCAGGCGTGGAGCTGACCCCGACGACATCAAGCGCGGACCAATCGACGCCATCGTCCTCAACCCGGCCACCATCCCGAGCCACCACGGCCCCGACGTCCAGACCGTCCTCCCGCAGATCAACATCGTCACCCTTGCGATGATCGTCCCGACGACCTTCATGCACATGCACTCGATCCAGATGGACTTACAGAAGGAGACCACCCGCGAAGAGGTGCTGAAGGTCTTTGAGAACCACAGCCGCATCGGGCTCGTCCGCAAGGCCACCGGGATCAAGAGCAACGCCCAGCTCCGGGAGTACACCCAGGACCTCGGCCGGCCGAGGACCGACCTCTGGGAGAACGGCGTCTTCGAGGAGTCGGTCTCGGTCCTCGACGGGAAGGAGTTCTACTGTTTCCAGGCCATCCACCAGGAGGCCGACGTCATCCCCGAGAACATCGACTGCATCCGCGCCCTGATGGGAACGGTGAAGGATCCGGAAGAATCCATCCGGATGACCAACAAAGCGCTCGGGCTCGTCGCCATCGGGTGAACGGCCGGGCCAGGGGAGGAAGAACCATTAACTCCCCGGCAGACCCACTCTTTTCAATGGATCCATACGAACTGGTGACCCGGAATACCGTAGAGGTCGTCACCGATGAGGAACTGCGTGCGCTCATCGACCGCCCGGTCAAGCGGGTCTACACCGGCTACGAGCCGAGCGGGGAGATCCACCTCGGCCACATGGTGACGGTGAACAAGCTGATGGACCTGCAGCGAGCAGGGTTCGAGGTGACCGTGCTCATCGCCGACCTCCACGCGTTCCTGAACCGCAAAGGCACCATGGACGAGATTCGCGAGATCGCGAAGTACAACCGGCGTTGTTTCGAGGGACTCGGCCTGGTCGGCGCAAAATACGTCCTCGGGTCGGACGTGCAGCTCACGCCGGAGTACGAGCTTAACGTCCTGAAACTCTCCCAGGCAATCACCCTCAACCGGGCGAAGAGGAGCATGGACGAGGTCGGGCGGCAGATGGATAACCCGACGGTCTCCCAGATGGTCTACCCGATCATGCAGATGGTCGATATCGCGACCCTCAACGTGGACGCCGCCCTCGGCGGGATCGACCAGCGAAAGATTCACATGCTCGCGCGGGAACACCTCCCCTCGATCGGGTACCCGGCGCCGGTCTGCATCCACACGCCGATCATCAGCGGCCTCGACGGGAAGAAGATGTCGTCGTCGGCCGGAAACGTCATATCGGTCGCCGAGTCAGAGGAGGATATCCGGCAGAAGATGAAGAAAGCATTCTGCCCGCCGGAGGTCGAGAACAACCCGGTGCTCCAGATCCTGCAGTACCACGTCTTCCCCCGGGCCGGGGCGGTCACCATCCGCCGGCCCGCGAAGTTCGGCGGGGACCGGGAGTTTGCCGCCTACGAGGATCTCGAGCGGGCCTACGCAGCCGGCGAGATCCACCCGCTCGACCTGAAATCGGCCGCCGCCGACCATCTCATCGATATCCTCGCCCCCGTACACGACTACGTCTGCAGCAGGTGATCCGGCCGTGGGCCACGATGAAGAGCACGAGCGGTTCGACCGCGAGATCGAGGCGATGGGCGTCCGGATAAAAGACGCCGACGCACTGAAGGTACGGGCCGACGTCTTTGACGAGGTCACCCTTATCGCGCTCTACAAACTCGTCCACAAAAAACTGATCTCAGTCATCGGCGGCCCCATCAGCACCGGAAAAGAGGCAAACGTCTTCTACGGCGAACACGACGGGAGGGGGATCGCGATCAAGATCTACCGCATCCGGACGGCGAACTTCAAGGCGATGACCGATTACCTCGCAGGGGACCGCCGGTTTGCGAGCGTCCGGGGATCGCGCAAGGGCATCGTCTTTGCCTGGACGAAGAAAGAGTACAGCAACCTCGCCCGGGCGCACGATGCGGGGATTCCGGTCCCCGAGCCCCTCGCGTTCGACCGGAACATCCTCCTGATGGAGTTCCTCGGGCGTGGAGAGGTGCCGTATCCGCAGCTCCGGAACGCCGAAGTTGCGGATTACGGGGTCGTGTACCGGCAGATCCTCGGCTACATCGAACGGCTCTACCAGGATGCGCGCCTGGTCCATGCCGACCTCTCCGAATACAATATCCTCTACCACGAGAAACCATACCTGATCGATATGGGGCAGGCGGTCACCCTGGATCACCCGCGGGCGGGCGCGTTCCTGATCCGGGATATCAGGAACATCAATCGGTATTTCTCCCGTTACTGCGATGTGCAGGACGAACAGGAGATCGCCAGAGCGATCACCGGCGGCCAGGACCGGGAGCGATAACCACCGGGAGATAAGATAATCATGACCAGACAGGAGCTAAAAGTTTCATCCGCAAGGCTCGGTGTACTCATCGGCAAGAGCGGGTCCACGAAACACGAGATCGAAGAGAAGACCGGAATAACTCTCCGGATCGACAGCGAAGAAGGGATGGTGACGATCGAGGCGGAGGACCCCGTCGCCGTCATGACGGCGACGAATGTCGTCCAGGCGATCAACCGGGGGTTCTCGCCGGAGCGTGCATACCGGCTCCTTGAGGATGAGGATATGATGTTCGACGTCATCGACCTCGCCGACCTCTCGGGCACGGCCCGGCACCTCGAGCGGCTCCGGGGCCGGATCATAGGGAAGGCGGGGACGTCCCGCGCCCAGATCGAGGATATGACCAGCACGGAGATATCGGTCCACGGAAAGACTGTCGCGATCATCGGTCTCCCGGACCAGGTCGAGACCGCGAGGAAGGCAGTGGAGATGCTGATCCAGGGTGTGCCCCACGAGCACGTCTACGGGTTCCTCGACCGGAAGAAGAAGGAAGCCAAACAGGCGATGCTGGAGTACTATTCGTGATGCGGCCGGGACGCACCGGTCCTGATCACCCCGATGACGATACGAAGGATATGCGGTCTGCAGTGGAAATGAAGGGGTATCCATGGAGATAGCCGACCTTCCCCTCCCGCCGGATCTCCTGGCCGGTTACACGGAGCGCGGGATCACGGAACTCTACCCGCCGCAGGCGGCCTGCATCGAAGCGGGGCTTTTTACGGGGAAGAACCTCCTCATCGCCATCCCGACCGCGAGCGGCAAGACCCTGGTCGCCGAGATGGCGATGCACCACCAGGTCGGGCGGGGCGGCAAGTGCCTCTACATCGTCCCCCTGCGGGCGCTCGCGAGCGAGAAGTTCGAGGAGTTCTCGGGGAAGGGCCTCCGCGTCGGTATCGCCACCGGCGACTTCGATCGAAGGGACGAGTACCTCGGGAGAAACGACATCATCGTCGCGACGAGCGAGAAGGTGGACTCGCTCCTCCGGAACCGGACGCCATGGCTTGCGGAGGTCACCCTGCTCGTCCTCGACGAGGTCCACCTCATCGATGACCCCTCCCGGGGGGCGACGCTCGAGATGGTGATAGCAAAACTCCGGCACAAAAACCCCGCCATCCAGATCATCGCCCTCTCCGCCACCATCGGGAACCCACGGGACCTTGCCGGGTGGCTGGACGCGGAGCTCGTCGAGAGCGACTGGCGGCCGGTGGACCTCCGGGAAGGGGTCTTCTTCCAGAACAGTATCCGGTTTGCCGACCGGGACCGGGAGGTCGAACGCCGGAGCAAGTACGAGGACCTGGACCTCGTCCTCGACACGGTCGCGGAAGGGGGGCAGTGCCTGGTCTTCGTCAGCTCCCGCAAAAACGCCGAGGCGTTTGCGAAACGCGCGGCATCGGGGTTGAAACTCGCAAACCCGGTCCTCGCCGGCTACGCCGATAAGATACGCTCGAACGCCGCCACCGATATGGGGAGGACGCTTGCCGCCTGCGTCGCGCAGGGCGCGGCGTTCCACCACGCGGGCCTCGCCCGCGAGGAGCGCCAGATCGTTGAAGCGGGGTTCCGGGAGGGGCAGATCAGGGTGATCGCCTCCACCCCGACGCTCGCGGCGGGCTTAAACCTCCCCGCCCGGCGGGTGGTCGTCCGCGACTACCTCCGGTTCAACGCCGGAGAGGGGATGCTCCCGATCCCGGTCCGGGAGTACCGGCAGATGGCCGGGCGGGCCGGGCGGCCGCACCTCGACCCTTACGGCGAGGCGGTCCTGATCGCGAAGTCCGAGGAGATGGTCGACGAGCTCTTCGACTGCTACATCGGGGCGCCGGCCGAGGACGTCCGGAGCCGGTGCGCAGACGAGGCAGTCCTCTGCACCCACATCCTCTCGCTCATCGCGACGGGGTTCGCCCGCGAGACGGGCGAGGTGCTCGAGTTCATGGACGGGACGTTCTACGCCCACCAGGGGGAGAGCCCCCGCGCACTCTCGCGGGCGGTGCACCGGGCGCTTGAGTTCCTGCGCGAAGCCGAGATGATCACCGAGGTGGGGGAGTGGCTTGAGGCCACGGAGTACGGGTCGCTCGTCTCCCGGCTCTACATCGATCCCCGGAGCGCCGAGGTGATCGTGGCGGCGATGATCGGGCGCAAAGAGTATACCGATATCGGGCTCCTGCACCTCCTCTGCTCGACGCCTGATATGCCGACGCTCTTTGTGCGGCGGGACGACATGTACCTCCTCGACCGGTTCCTCGCCGACCACCGTGACAATCTCTGGATGGAGATCCCCTGGGACGCGGGCGAGGGGTTCGACCGGAGCCTCAAGACCGCGCTCCTCCTTGCCGACTGGGCGGACGAGGTCGGTGAGGATGCGATCTGCGAGCGCTACAGCGTCGGCCCGGGCGATATCTACGGTATGGTGGAGAGCGTCGCCTGGCTGGTCCACGCGAGCCGGCACCTTGCCGGGCTCTTTGCCCCGCACCTTGCAGCGCCCATCGAGGAGATGGAGCTCCGGACCAAGCACGGCATCAAAAAAGAGCTCCTGCCCCTCATCAGGCTCCGCGGGATCGGGCGCGTCAGGGCGCGCCGGCTCTTCAACAACAACCTCGGGTCGATCGAGGCGCTCCGCGCGGCCGGGCCGGAGAAGGTCGGGAAGGTTCTCGGCCAGGGGATCGCCGCACGGATATTCGAGCAGCTCGAGGGGACGCGGGCGGAGGTCGGGGAGGTCGGCGAAGAGCAGTCGACCCTCTCCCGGTTCGGGTGAAGAAGGATGGCAGAGATGGCATGCGATATCTACCCGGCGGTCTTCACGGTCGACGAGAACGTCCGGTTCCTGCGTAAGGTCCGCCGGATCGCCGAAGAACACCGGACCCACATCATCCTCTTTGATGCCGACCGCCTCGCCGGACGCGCCCACGTGGAGGCGGCGCTCCGGCACGCCTGGCGGTCGTGGGCCGGCGGCGAACCGATAGCAAACTCGATCGAGATGGAGGCGCTCCTCTACGCCGCGGGGACCCGGCAGTGCCAGGTGGCCGCGTCCTTCGGGGTCCATCCCGGCGAGAACCGCTCCTACATCGCCGTCTGCCCGTCGGCGCCGGGCGTCCGTGACCGCCTCGCCGGTCTCGTGACGTTCGTCGATGAGGAGCGGGAAGAGGCGATCGGTCCCGCGAAAAGGGCGCGCCTTGTGGACCTCTTCGGCATCACGCCCGAAGAGGTCGCGGTGGTGGGAGAGGAGCGGTTCCGCGACCTGGTCCTCGAGCGGGTGGCGCTCCTCGACGTCTACCGCTGACCCGACGAGGCGTGGGTGAGGATGTGCCGGATCTCGGGGATGATGATCTCCCGCGCGGCAAGTGTCACGGCCTTCGTCGAGCCCGGTATGCAGAAGACCGCCCGGCCGCCGACGACCCCGGCGATCGCCCGGGAGAGGATCGCGGCGGTCCCGATCTCCTCGTAACTTTTGAGGCGGAAGAGTTCGCCGAACCCGTCGATGGTCTTCTCAAGCAGCGGCGCGACCGCCTCGATGGTCACGTCGTCGGGCGTGAGCCCGGTGCCCCCGGTGACGATGACACAGGTTGCACGCGAAAGGGCCGCGGAGACTTCGGCGCGGATCCGCGCGAGATCATCGGGGACCACGGTATAGTGGGTCACCTCGATGCCGTCGGCGGAGAGGAGGTCGATGAGCGCCTTTCCGCTGGCGTCAGTCCCGGGTTTCCGGCTCGATGAGACGGTGATGACGGCACCGGTCACGGTGAGGGGTTTAAGATGGTTACTCTCCATAGGATCTTCCAGTACCCCTGTACCGCGTATTTTACTTCTTTCTATCTCTTGAGTGACGGTGTTCAATCCCCGACCCCTTTGTTTCGACTGGAACCTGTGGAGGGGCCGGGGGAGGAGCGAGAAGACGGCAGGGAAGGGGGAGGAGGAGGGGGGCAGTCCCCCGGAGGAGATGCAGGTTCACCAGAAGGAGTTAACAGGGAGAGTTAACAGGAAACCGGACCGGAGGAGGGGTCCATCCGGGGATATCACCAGGAGGTGGTGATCGGGATCCGGACTGGAGAAGGAGAACCTATTCCCTGATGCTATCGGGAGGGAGGGATCGGGATCCGGACTGGAGAAGGAGAACCTATTCCCTGATGCTATCGGGAGGGAGGGATCGGGATCCGGGCCGGAGAAGGAGAACCTATTCCCTGATGCTATCGGGAAGGAGGGATCGGGATCCGGGCCGGAGAAGGAGAAAATTGCCTGAAGATGTCTCCCGGAAGGAATGACAGTGGATCAGGATCGGGCACCAGAGTGGACTGTCTCGCCTGAATTTCCAGGGATCCCATCCCTCACATGCCTTCCCTCCGTCTCTCTCTACCTCTCTTTGTGCTTCTCTCCAGTTTCTCTACGTCTCTCCCGTTCCTCTTTGTGTCCTGTATTCGTCTCCCTGCATCCTGTATTCGTCTCCCTGCATCCTGTATTCGTCTCCCTGCATCCTGTATTCGTCTCCCTGCATCCTGTATTCGTCTCCCTGCATCCTGTATT
>JAGVUK010000267.1 GCA_019136335.1 Methanomicrobiales archaeon | reverse complement strand
TTTCCCCGCCAGATGCTCCCTTACCTCCGCGAGATGCCGGTCCAGCCGCCGCCTGAACTCCCCCGGATCGATCGAGAGCGCCGCATGATCACGAAGGGTCAGGATCCGGTCGGCCTGTGCGATCAGGACATCCAGCGACGAGGCCGCAAAGAGGAGCGCCGTCTCCCCGAGCGCCTCCCGCCGGGTCGCAAGCAGGGTCGAGAGCGGCGTCACCCCGTCGCCCTGGAGGCAGCCCGGCACCAGCAGGTTCGTCGCGGCGCGGTCCTCGTCGAGGATGAGGAGCGGCACGGCGGCCGAAAGCGCGGTCTGGATCTCGTGCGCCATCACGAGCGACCCGCTCCCCTGGCCGGAGGCCGCCCCCGGGGTGCCGCCGATCCCGGGCGGCAGGCGGGAGAAGAAGAGGCTGACGTCGGCTCCCGCAAGGTACCGCTCGCCCGCCTCCGCCCGGGCGATCCCGTTCACGCTGACCAGCCCCTCTCGCCCGTCCCCGGCGGCGTGGTCGTCCTCTCCCGCGACGAGCGCGTGGAGGAAGGTGCTCTTCCCTTCCGCATTCGAGCCCGCGACCGCGAAGACCTCCCGCCGCCGGACCCCGAGCCCTGTTGCGACCCGGCCGCTCCCGGCGAATTCCACCTCGACCGGGTCGAGGTCCGGCGGGCAGCGGAAGGGGACGTGCACCCCCTCCTTCGGCCCCGCGATCCGGTGGTGGCACCGGAGATCGGTGAATTTACGGGCCGGGCGCGTGCCGTCGGCGACGAACGCGACGAGCCCCATCCCGGGCAGGGCGCGCCGGAGGGCCTTCTGGTCAACGGAGAGGTCGCGGGCGGCCGCGAGATCCCGGTCCGGCACCCGGCGCACGACCCGGTCCAGGGCGTCGAGGAGAGCCCCCAGGCGTTCCGCGACCTCCCTGGCTACGCCGGGAGCAGGCGGGCCGGGATACGGGAGAGCGCCCCTGACGACCAGCCGGAGGCTATCCCCGTCGATCCGGTTCCCGGCATCCGGCCACCAGAGGTCCGTCCCGATGGCGCTCCTCGACGCGATCAGCGTGACCGGCTCAACGTTCGGGAGACAGTGGCGGGGGTGCTCCGTCCCGGCCCCGGCCACCGGGCCGAGGTCCCGCTCGACGGGAACCGCCGCCTTGATCGCCTCGATGAGAACCCCGGCAGCCCCGTCGGCACCCCGGCCGGACGCTCCCGCCGGCGCCGGGAGGATGACCGGGAGGCTGAACCGGAGCGCCGTCCCATCGAGCGACCGGACGACGTAGGTGTTGACGAGGTCCCGCATTGCCCCCCGGTCGACGCGTGCTCGATCACTCCCGATGTCCACGACGATCCGGTGAACCTCCCCCTGCCACGAGCCCTCCGTTCTGCTCATCTCCCTCTCATCAGGTAATAGTGCCCCGGACCCCAAGGCTCTTTGTACACCCCTCCCCGCCGTGCCCTTAAATAGCCGCACAGACCACCAGTGTACAATGGAACTGACCGTCCTTGCGAGCGGGAGCAAAGGAAACTGCACCTATCTCCGGGGGGGGCGGGGTGCGCTGCTCATCGACGCGGGGCTCTCCGCACGAGAGACCCTCCGCCGCCTCGCAAACGCCGGCGCCGACGCATCGCTCATCGAAGCGATCCTCGTCACTCACGAACACATCGACCACATCAGGGGAGTCGACGTCCTCGCACGGAGACTCCGCGTCCCTGTCTACGCGACCGGCGGCACGCTTGAGGCGTTCTCGGAGAAATGCGGGCCGACGTCGGCGGAGATCCGGCGGTGCCGGTGCGGTGAGGCGTTCGCCGTCGGCGACTTCTCGGTCGAACCCTTCGCCGCCTCCCACGACGCCCGGGAACCCTGCGGGTTCTCTGTCGCCGAAGGCGACCTCCGCATCGGGTGCTGCACCGACACCGGCACCGTCACCCCCTCCATCTTCGACCACCTCGCATCCTGCGACGCCGTCCTCCTCGAGAGCAACCACTGCCCGAAGATGCTTGAGGACGGCCCCTACCCCGCGTACCTCAAGAGCCGGATACGGTCAAAACGCGGGCACCTCTCAAACCCCGACGCCGCCCGGTGCCTCCAGGGGCTCGCCGACCACATCCACATGGCGATGCTCGCCCACCTGAGCGAGATCAACAACACACAAGAGAGAGCGCTCCTCTCCGCGTTTGAGGGGCTCGGGCTCTACTCCGACCAGATCGCGGTCACCGTGGCGCCCCAGGACCCCGGCCCGGTACACCCCGGGACCTGCGGTTTCCGGCTCTGACCGCGCGCCCCGTCCCTCACGCCTTCCGGAACGTGCAGACCATGCCGATCACGGCGCCCCCGGTGTCGACGATCGCGTCGCAGAGGACGCGGACCGGGAGCCGTGACCCGTCGCTTCTCACGAGCGCCGCCCCTGCCGCGCACCCTGCGGACCTGCCCTCCCCGAGTACCTTCGCGGTGAGGACTTCCCGGGCATCGCAGCCCGAAAGAACGTCCCATACCGGTCTCCCGGCCAGCTCGTCCCCGGCGTAGCCGGTCAGGCGCTCGGCCGCAGCGTCGACGATGACGATCGCCCCGGCGGCATCCGTGGTGATCCTCCCCGCATCGGGTTCAGCCGTTTCCAGGGCGCCCTGCTCGATCGATGACTCCAGCCAGTCCGTTGCGGCCCGGCGTTCCGTCACCTCGATGCAGTAGAGGAGGTGCTCGAGCCGCTGGTTTGCGCGTTCGAGCTCCGCGGTCCGCTCCGCGATCAGGTCTTCCAGGTGCTCACGGTGACGGTGCAGTTCCTCCTCCGCCTCTTTCCGGCCCGTGATCTCCCTGATGACGGCAAGGAGGTGCATCTCGTACAGCGGCACGATCCGGATCTCGTAGTGCCGGACTCTCCCGGGGCCCGTGCAGGCGAACTCCAGGGGCGCTGCCGGCGCATCCGTCCGAACGGCATCCTGCAGCGCATTCCCGAGGGGCTCCACGGCCCCGGCGGGGAGCAGTTCCTGCACCCGCCGACCAAGCAGCGCCCGCGAGACGAGCGGCACCTCCGCGAGCCTTCCGGCCCGGGAGTCCAGGATCGTGCCGTCGGCGTTCAGGCGGAGGAAGAGGTCGGGGAACGCCTCGATCACCGCCGTCAGTTCAGACGTCGCCTGCCGGAGGCGTTCCTCGACCAGGACCCGCTCGGTGATGTCACGGGCGACAATCAGGGTGCAGCCCGGCCCAATCGGCGCCTGCCGGAACTCGATGTCACGCACCTTTCCGCTCCGGCAGACCACGCTCGCGACAAGGGTATCCTGGTCGCCCCGGAGGAGTCTCTCCCCCATCTCCTGTACGCCCCGCCGGTATGCCGGGTTCGGGTGGGCACGCTCGAACCACGCCTCCAGGGTCGGGATCTCCGCCCGGGTGTACCCGGTGATCCGGGTGAACGCCGGGTTCAGGTACCGGCACCTCCCCTCACCGTCCACCAGGACGAGACCATCCGGCACTTCGCGGAGGATCGAGAGGCAGACGCCCTCTCCCGGGTGTGGCGCCTGACAGGGCTCCCGGGCGCCGTCGGCACCCGGTGCTCGCCTGCCGGTGTCCCAAACAGTATTGTTTCCCGTCATGGTTACCAATCCTCCCCGGCGCATCCGTATATCCTGGCCGGTAGACGCTCTCTGTAGAGGAATTTACCTGTTAGCGTTGATAAACTCATCGTTGTATCTTTCCTTTTCACCTTCGAGATTGACCGTTTCAACGGGATATCCAGGGGATTGAGATGAAATAGACCCGGGGAGCGTCTCAGGCCTCCCCGATCCTCAGGGCGTGCATGCAGTACTGGTCGACGCTCGTAAAGAAAGCGGTTCTCGCCCGTTTCGCCCGGTCCTCATCGCCTTCGACGAAGTCGCGGAGGACGTACTCGAGCGCCGTGATGTAGTGCTCCCGCCCGGAGGAGGCCTTCTTCGCCTCCAAAAAGCAGAGGTATGCCTCATTTTTATGGTTGCACATCACCTCGAGGACGGCGTCGAGCAGCAGGAGCAGGTGCCGGGGAAACTGCTTCAGGATCGCGAGCTTCCGAAAACTGGCATAGGACCCCGGCTGCGACCCGAGGATCGCGAGTTTCAGCCCGAAGTAGATCGGCTCATGGTCCTCCGGGTACTGCTGCATCATCTGCTTGACGATGGCGGCCGCACCGCTCCCGTTACGCTGCTCGATGCTGGCGTTGAACGCCTCGACCAGGAAGTACTTGTTATCCGGGAACCGCTCCGTCGCGAGATCGAGGAGGTGCCGGCGGCGTTCGATATCCCCCTCGCGCCTTGCCCGCACGATCCCGATGTGGTAGAACTCGGGTTCGCCCGGGAACCAGGTGAACGCCAGGTCCAGCATGAACCAGAAGATCTGGTTTAACCGGGCATCCTTGCGGTCGAAGATCCCGAGCCGGTCGAGCGGTGCGCGTGACCGCGCGAGGTTCAGCATCTCCTCGCGGGCGTGGAGTTCGCGGTCGTTGGGGCGAAGGCCCTGCTCCCTGCCTCCCCCCTGCGAGAGGACGTAATGGCAGTAGGCGATTGCGGCGTTGACCCGGCCGTCATAGTTGCGGTAACGCACAAGGTAATCGATCGCCTGGTGGTAGTTGCCGGTATCGATCAGTTTGAGCGCCACAACCACGTCGAGGGTTGCCCGCCCTCTCCGCCGCCGCTTGTTCCCCATAGCGTGCCGCAGGGTCTTCTCGAGGAACTCCCCCGTCGGGGCCTCGCGCGTCGCGTTGAGGAGCGTGAAGGTGATCCCGTCGATGAAGTCGTCGTACGACCGGTCGTCGAGGCCGGGGAACGTCCGGTCGAGGGTGGCGGCAACGTGCCCGAAGAAGACCGGCAGGTTCCCCTCTATCTGGGCGGTGTTCTTCTCGACGTAATCGTTCATGGTAGCCTGGAGCTGCTCAAGCCTCCTGTTCCGGAGCGCTTCGGGCTGCCACACGTCTTCCATGCATCTACAGGTGGAGATCCGGGAAGATATTTGTTGTTATATCTCTCCGGCGCCAGGGAGCCTCCCAGACGGGGCACCGGCAAGCCTTATCCCGGCCGGCCCCGAATCTTCCCGCAAAGGATGGTGTGGTCACGTGGGCTACATAGAGGAACTGAAACGGGTCGGAAGGGATGCAAATCCCTTTTTCACGCTGATGGGGATAGAAGTGGGCGAGTTCGGCGACGGGCGCGCCCGTCTCACGATGGAGGTCCGGCCGGATATGCTCAACGGCGCCGGGTGGCTCCAGGGCGGGATCTACGTGGCGCTTGCAGACGAGGCGATTGCGCTTGCGCTCTACACGCTCCTTGCCGACAACGAGGAGATCGCCACGATCGACGAGCACACCAGTTTCATAAAAGGCGTCAACGGGGGGACGATCACCGCGACCGGCAGGATCGTCCGTAAAGGCCGCCGGGTTGCGTTTGCAGACGGCGAGGTCCGGGACGCGGCGGACGGCACGCTCCTTTCCCGGACGTCGACGTCGTTTGCGGTCATCCGGAGATAGCGCCGCGGCGTGCACCCGGGGAAATCCCCCGTTACGCCGGGCAGGGATTCCCGGGGAAGTGCCGGAACAATACATTCTCAATGCCAAAGATCACATACATGAGTTAAGAGACTCTGGAACAACCGGAGGGGAACGAGAGTTTGAAGTATATCGTTGTAACCGGCGGCGTCATGAGCGGGCTCGGGAAAGGCATCACCACCGCATCGATCGGCCGCCTCTTAAAAAACCGCGGCTACGAGGTGACGGCGGTCAAGATCGACCCGTACCTCAACATCGATGCCGGCACCATGAACCCCGCCCAGCACGGGGAGGTCTTCGTCCTCTCCGACGGCGGGGAAGTCGACCTCGATCTCGGCAACTACGAGCGGTTCCTGGACATCAACCTGAAATCGCTCCACAATATCACGACCGGGAAGGTGTACAGGAACGTCATCGAAAAAGAGCGGCGCGGGGACTTCCTCGGCGCGACCGTCCAGATCATCCCCCACATCACCGACGAGATCCGGCACTGCATCGATCGAGCGGCGGCGGAGGAGATCAACGGCGGCAGGGTGGCGGAGGTCTGCCTGGTGGAGGTCGGCGGGACGGTCGGGGACATCGAGAGCATGCCGTTCCTTGAAGCGGTCCGCCAGATGCACGGGGAACTTGCGCCGCAGGACATGCTCCTTGTCCACGTCACGCTGGTCCCGGTGGACACCATGGGCGACCACAAGACCAAACCCACGCAGCACTCGGTCAAGGCGCTCCGAGAACTCGGACTGCAGCCCGACATCATCGTGGGCAGGAGCAGCGAGGTGATCAGCCCGCAGACGAAGAAGAAGATATCCGCCTTCACCGACGTCCCGGCCAAGGCCGTCATCTCCGCAAAGGACGTCCCTGACATCTACCAGATCCCGGTGGAACTGGAGAAGGAAGGGCTTGCGGACGTCGTCTGCAGTTACCTCGCCCTTGAGAACCGGGAGCCCGACACGAAGTGGTATCAGCTCATCTCGCAGGAGTACACGAACCGGACGACGGTCGCCATCGTGAGCAAATACGGGATCGAGGACGTCTACATGTCCATCAAGGAGTCGCTCAAGCACGCGGGAAGAGCGCTCTCCACCGAGGTGAACATACGCTGGCTGGACGCGGAGACGTTCGACCTCCGCGACCTCGCCGACGTCGACGGCATCCTGGTCCCGGGAGGGTTCGGGAAACGCGGGATCGAGGGCAAGATCCGGGCTATCCGGTATGCCCGCGAGAACAACAAGCCCTTCCTCGGCCTCTGCCTCGGGTTCCAGCTCGCGGTGATCGAGTACGCGCGCCATGTCCTCGGCATCCCCGACGCCACGAGTGAGGAGATGGGGCCGGGAACGCACGTCATCGCCCTCCTCCCCGAACAGGAAGGGGTCTCTGACCTCGGCGGCACGATGCGTCTCGGGAACTGCGACGTCATCCTCAGGGAGGACACGGTGGTGGCCGGCCTCTACGGGAAGACCGGGATCGTCGAGCGGCACCGCCACCGCTACGAGGTGAACCCGGCCTTCATCGGCGACCTCGAAGATGCCGGGCTCGTCTTCTCGGGCACATGCAAGGGCCGGATGGAGGTCTGCGAACTCCCGGACCATCCCTTCTACCTCGCGACACAGTTCCACCCGGAGTTCAAATCGAGCCCGACCAACCCCTCCCCGCCCTATATCGGGTTTGTGGAGGCATGTAAGAAGAGCAGATCAGCCACCGGGATCAGGTGAGGGAAGAGCAATGGTAGATGTTGAAAAGTTTATCGATCAGGCAATCCGGCAGATACGGGACGCTGCCGGTGAGGATAAGGTCGTGATGGCGCTCTCCGGCGGCGTGGACTCGTCGGTCTGCGCGGCGCTCGCAGCCCGGGCCATCGGCGATGCGCTGGTCCCGATCTACGTGGATACCGGCCTCATGCGCAAAGGAGAGACCGAACGGATACGGTCCCTCTTTGCCGACACAAACCTCCGGGTCGTGGATGCGGGCGACGAGTTCTTTGCGGCGCTCCGGGGCATCACCGACCCCGAAGAGAAACGCAAAGCCATCGGTGAACGGTTCATCCGGGTCTTTGAGCGGGAGGCGAAGCGGACGGGGGCGACGATGCTCCTCCAGGGGACGATCTACCCCGACCGCATCGAGAGCGAGGGGGGCATCAAGAGCCACCACAACGTGGGCGGGATGCCCCTCGACATCGAGTTTAAAGGCGTCATCGAGCCGCTTGCGGACCTCTACAAAGACGAGGTCCGCGCGGTTGCGGGCGGCCTTGGGCTCCCGCCCGAGATCCAGCACCGGATGCCCTTCCCGGGCCCGGGGCTCGCCGTCAGGGTGCTCGGCGAGGTGACGGAGGAGAAGATCGCGATCGTCCGTGAGGCAAACGCCATCGTCGAGGAGTGCCTGGTGGAGGAGTTCCGCCCCTGGCAGTGTTTTGCCGCGCTCCTCGGCCTCGGGACCGGGGTGAAAGGAGACGTCCGGCTCCACGGCTGGATCGTCGCGGTCCGGGCCGTCCGGTCGCGGGACGGCATGACCGCCGACCCCCTGCTCCTGCCCTACGAGGCCCTTTCCCGGATGGCGTCGCGGATCACCGCCGAGATCCCCGGTGTCTCCCGGGTGGTCTACGACATCACCCCAAAACCCCCTGCAACGATCGAATACGAGTGATGATATGGTAAACGATTCACGGGAGCTTGATGCTCGCTACTACATGCCCGCATTCAGCCGGACGATGAAGATCGTCCGGGGTGCGGGGTCGCGCGTCTGGGACGACCAGGGACGGGAGTACATCGACTGTGTGGCCGG
>JAGVUK010000075.1 GCA_019136335.1 Methanomicrobiales archaeon | reverse complement strand
AAGGTGCACCCGGAAAGGCCGCCCCAGTGGGGGGCGTCGGTGGTGTACTGGATGGCGTAGGCATGCCCGCCGAGGTGCTGTTCGTGGATCGAGGCGATGACCTGGGTCTGCTGGATGAAGTTCTTCGGGACGCCGCCGCCGACGTAGATGACGCCGGTCTTCTGCGACTCCTCAACCATCCGGGTGATCTCGTCGGTGTCGGCGAGCTGGTCGACGTCGACGTCGACCCCGCGCCGGCGCGCCATCACGAGGCCGATCCCGATCGACGAGTCGCCGAGGGCGGGGATGAAGATCGGGACGTCGTACTCGGCGCAGGTGGCGATGAGCGAGCGGCCTTCGGGTTTCTGCTCGCAAAGCCAGTTCCCGAGGCGCCGGATGAACTCCCGCGACGACCCCCGGAAGGGCGCGACTTCGTCGGCGAACCGGGCGATCTCTGCATCGACGCTCCGGAACTCCTCTTCGTAGGCAAAGACGTCGTAGATGCGGTCGATTCCCTCCTCAAAGAGCGCCGCATCGTCGGCGTGGTGGTGACCGATGTAGTGCCGGACGCCGAGGTGTTCGCAGGTGTCGTGGAAGATGTTTGCGCCCGTGGAGACGAGGACGTCGATGTAGCGGTGCCTGACGAGTTCGATGAGCACGCTCTGCATACCTGCCGGGATCATCGCGCCCGACAGTCCCATGAATATTGTGCAGTCCGGATCCCTGACCATCCTGGTCCAGACGCCGAGCGACTCCCCGAGTTTTCTTCCCTGAAACCCGGTCCTGCTCATGGATAGAAGGAGGGCCGTTACATCCCTGTTTGGTTTGACTGGCTGCGTTGGTTTCATGCTCAAATCTGGTTATGGGTTTCGGTTGGAGGGTATTAAATGCCTGGCACGGGGACGGCGATGCACCGCGAAAAGCACACCTGCGGTGGGGTTCGTCAGGCCCGCCGCTCTCTTCCGGGGGCGATGCGAAACCGCGGCCATGGGATGTGGCGAGAGGCTGCACGCAGGGAAATACCCTCTCCGGAGGCAATCCCCGGGCGCTGGACCGTGGTGGCTATCGCCCCGGGGTGCGGGGGCCGCCCCTCCCTGCACGGGCGACACCCGGAAACCCCCGCCTCGCCCCCCCTTCCCCTTCCTCTGAGGGGACGGGGGCATTGCGTGGCGCTCCCCGGGAACTGTCGTGGGCGGGCGTGCTCCCCTCTGGCGAGGGTGCCGGTTGAGAGCCGATGCGTTCTCCGGGGGGCCGAAAAAGAGGTCGTGCCGGCCCCTTCTCACAGGGCCTGGACGAGCGAGTTCCTGGTTACGACGCCCGTGATTCTGCCGTTCTGCGTGATCGGGACGGAACTGATGTTCTTCTTGAGCATCAGGTCGATGATATCCGAGACGTCCGTATCCGCGTTCACCGATATCAGGGGCGTGCTCATGATGTCGCGCACGAGGAGGTTCCTGATCCGGTACTCCTGGCGCGTCCCTTCCACGATGTCCTTGAACGCATAGAGCGCTTTTGCGACGTCGGTCTCCGTGACGATGCCGAGGGTCCGGTCGCCCTCCTCGACGATGAACCGGTTGATCTTGCCGTCGAGCATCCTCCGCCGGAGGTGGACGGCACGCTCCTCGACCTGGATGCTGTGTGCTGGTTCCATGACGTCGGGGAGATCGCCCGAGGGCCGGAGCACCTTCAGAAGGTCGCCTGCCGTCACCTGGCCGATGAGACGGTGCTCGGAGTCGAAGACCACGACCAGTTTGTAGTGCTGGAGCAGCGGCACCAGGATGTCGATGTTCTGGTCCGGGTATGCGGAGGTGAAGTTCTCCTCGACCGTGTTCGCGACATGGATGGATGTGGCCTTCAGCGCATGGGTCTTCCTGCTCCCGAGCGTCTCGGCGATCGCCGCCCGGGACGTCGTGCCGATGACCGTGCCGTTGTTGGTCACGATGAGCGGGTCGACACCCTCATCGAGCATCTTTTCGAGCGCTTCGCTGACAAAGGCGGATTTTGCGATGGTGATCGGTTTTGTCATCACGTCTTTGACGAGTATCTGAAATCTGTCGCTCATTTTGCCACTTCCTTGATGATATCATCTCTCTTGAGCACGCCCCGGATATCGTTGTCCTCCACGACCACGAGGCTGTTGATCTGGTGTTCGAGCATCAGCCCGACGGCATCCTGGATGGATACATCGGGGGGGACGGTGATGACCGGGCGGCTCATGATGTCCTCTGCGACTGCCGAAACCTCGACCACGTACCTGAACCGCTTCTGTCCTCCCGGCTCCTCTTTGCGGAGATGGGTGACGTCTTTTCTCGGCAGGTTCATCCGTTCGTCCAGGTACTCATAGAATGCGAGGTTGCTCTCCGTTATAATGCCTGCAAGGCTTCCATTGTCGTTAACGACAATAAGTTTATCGTTTTTCCCTTTTATCGTGTCGATGACGTGGTCAAGCGAGTGATACCGGTTGACGGTGATCGCATCCTCCATGATCTCGTCGACCCGCGCGGAGAGCCCGTGGACGTGGGCCGAACGCATGACGTCCAGTTTGGTGACGATACCGACCACCTTACCGTCGTCGACGACGGGCAGCCCCGATATGTCGCGGTCGAGCATCGTCGCGGCGATATCGTGGATGCTGGTCTCCGGCGTCACGGTGATCGGGTCCTCCGCCATCAGGATACTGACCGGGATCCGGTCGATCGGGCGGCGGCGCCACATCGGTTCCGTCTGCCTGAGCCGGTAGGCGATATCCTTCTTGGTGAGGATGCCCCGGAGTTCATCCCCTTCCATGACGGGAAGCCTCGATACGCGGTACCTGAGCATGAGGTTCCGGGCATAGGCCACGTTATCCGTCGGTGCAACGACGTACACCGGCGCAGACATCACATCTACGGCACGCATACACTCAATCACTCCTCTGCAAATGCTTTCACAAGATCATACTCCGTCACGAGCCCGACGAGGCGGGAGTCCTCTATGACGGGGAACGCCCCGATGCGTCTCTGGATCATCTCGACGGCGATGTCGTGGATGTTCCGGTCCGGTGTGGTGGTGTAGAGTTCCCCGGAGAGGAGCGACCGCACCGGCGCTCCCATCACCTCGGCGGAATCCCCGGTCGTCAACTGCTCGAAGGCCCTGCCCTTCCCGAGATAACTCATGATGTCGGTGGCGGTAACGATGCCGCAGAGGACGTCGTCCACGACGACCGGGAGCCGCCGGAACCTGCATTTCACCATCTCCCTGCAGACGCTGCCGATCGGGGTGTCGGGGCTCGTGACGCGGACCGACGACCGCATGACGTCCTCGACCCTGCGGCCCGAGTGCTCGGTGGCGAGCACCTTCATCACGTCACGTTCGGTCACGATGCCCTTGAGGTTTCCTTCGGCGTCGGTGATGGGGATCCCGCCGACGTTGCGGTTGACGATGATATCGACCGCGTCGGCGATCCTCCCGGTAGCCGGCATGGTGACCGGCTGCGGGGTCATGATCTCGCGGAGTTCCTCGTTGACGGCGGCAAGGAAGTTGCCCCCGTGCTTCACCTGCACGAGGTTGAACTTGTCGCCGCCGCCCATGAAATCGATGATGTCGCTGACGGTCACGATCCCCCGCAGCCGGTGCGTTCCCGCATCGACGAGCGGCAGCCGGCGAAACCCTTCCCGGGTCATGATCCCGACCGCCTGGATGATCGTGGTGGTCCGCTGCGCCGTGACGACGTTCTTTGTGGCGATCGCCATGATCTCGCCTTCGTAGCCGGCGATCCTTGTTTTAAAGTCGATTGGCCCGCGATCACGTTTGCCCGGCATCTTCAGGAGCCGATCAGCCGGTTTCTTATCTGCGTTATTCGAGTTCGGTTGCATGGTATCACTCCTCTGGGGATATGGTATCTGGGGATGCCCTCACGGGGTGAGGCAACTTGAGACGTCGTGACGGTCGATGACGCCGACGATCTTCTTCTTCTCGTCGACGACCGGAAGGATGCTGATATCGTGGTCGACCATCAGCCGCGCCGCCGTCGCGACCGGGTCGTCGGGCGTCACCGTGATGACGGGGGTCGTCATCACCCGGTCCACGGTGGTGTCGGCCTGATTCTTCACTGATATGCGGACGTTCCCGGCGCGCAGGAGGTCCCGGCGGGAGATGATGCCGATGGGCTCTCTCTTCTGCACCACCGGGAACGCGATAAAGCCACTTGCAACAATCAGGTTATAGATGCGGTGGATGGGTTCTTCGGGTGCGCAGGTGACGGGTTCCCGCGACATGGCGTCTTTGACCCTGCCGGGGATGTCGCGGCGGGAGATCAGGACGGGGAAGAGCTCCGAGAAGAGCACTCCGCCCAGGAAGACGCCGTCTTCGTCGACGACCGCGGCACTGTTCGTGCGGGCGTTCATGATGGCGCGGCCGACCTCCGCGAGGGGCGTATCCGGGGCGACCCGGGCGGCCTCCCTGACAAACCCTTTGATGGTGACGTTGGACTTGGTGTCCATGACCCGCAGGACGTCGGATATGTCGAGATAGCCTACCAGCCGGTCTTTCTCGTCCACGACGTAGAGTTCGCGAAAGACGTCGTCCCGCAGAACGCTCCGTGCTTTCGTGACGTAGTCGTCGTAGCGCAGGGTGGGTATACTCACCATCAGGTTCGCGGCCGTTTTCATAGCAACTGCTCCTCCTCCCGACAGGCGTGGCAGAGCATAAGGTTGTCGACCCTTGATAAGTCGTCGGACATGTTCCCGCACCGGTCGCAGACGCCCATGGTGTACTCTTCCTCGCGGTTGATCTCGATGAGATCCGCCAGCAGTTCGTTCACCTCGGCCGCGACGGTGAGGATATCCCTGACCGTGACGATCCCGATGACCCGCTGGTTCTCAACGACAGGGAGCCGGCGGACGCGGTGCTTCACCATCATTGCCACGGCATCCCCTACCATCTTGTCGGCACCGATCGTGATCAGCGGGGTGCTCATAATCCCGTCGACGCGAACGCTGCCCGGTTTTACGTCCTTTGCCACGACTTTACAGTTGATGTCCTCCTCTGTGACGATCCCGATGGGCAGGCTGTTTTGCAGTACGATACAACTGCCGACCTCGTCGCGGCACATGGTCTGCGCCGCACGGGCGACTGTCTCCCCCACATCGACGGTCGTTGGATGGCTCCGCATGACCTCCCTGATTGGTACCCGCGTCTCGAAGTGGATGGCATCGCTATTATTCATCATGGGATTCTCCTAATCTGGTCGCTGTAAGAGCCGATTTTCCAGGTGCAAGTGTATCTAGGTTTTTGCAGTATAAAAGAATTCTCTCGTCTGAGGAATTCTGTTTGTCTCCAATTTGAGGAGAATGCGCCGGATGGAACATATAATTATATTTATTCCCGGGTGCCATACTCACTCAAGTGTAGGTGAATCGGCCTATCGGAGGGTGCTAAATGAAGTTCTTAGTTCGTACAAAACAAAAGATCTCGCAGTTCCTGAATGCGTTCTTTAAGAGGCGGACCTGCCGCATCGGGATCTACGGGCCTCCCAATGCAGGCAAGACGACGCTCGCAAACAGGATTGTGCGGGATTGGACGGGAGATGCAGTCGGGCCGGTCAGCGAGGTGCCTCACGAGACCCGCCGCGTGCGGCGCAAGGAGGATATCACCATATCGAGCCAGAACGGTCACTCGGTCACGATCGATATCGTCGATACGCCGGGCGTGACGACCAAGATCGACTATAACGAGTTCGTCGAGTACGGGATCGAGAAGGAGGAGGCGGTCAAGCGGGCCCGGGAGGCGACGGAGGGCGTGGCCGAGGCGATGCACTGGCTCCGCGAGGATATCGACGGCGTCATCTACATGCTTGATGCCACGCAGGATCCGTTCCAGCAGGTGAACATCATGCTTGTCGGGATCATCGAGAGCCGGAAGCTCCCGGTCCTGATCGTCGCAAACAAGAACGATCTTCCCGACGCTTCTCCCGCGCGGATCAAGAGTGCGTTTCCCCAGCACCCCGTGATATCGATATCGGGTCTTGAGGGGAACAACGTGGATGAGTTGTACGAGAAGATGACGTCATACTTTGGGTGATGGAGATGATACAGGGTGTACAGATAGACCTTATTTCGGCGGAGCGCCTTGATCGGCTCACGGCAATGGAGAAGATTCGCCTGATCCTTGATGATGTTATGGAGGGGAACATCGTTATCCTGGAGAAGGGTCTTGCGCCGGACGAACAGAGCAAGCTCATCGAGATCACGATGCGGGAGATTGCGCCGGACGGGTTCTCGGGGATCGAGATGGAGACCTATCCCGTCAGGGATGCGCCGACCGGGTTTTTCAGCAAACTTCTCGGGGGGAAACGCTCTGAGACCCGGTTGACCGTGATCGGGCCCGCAAACCAGCTCAAGACGCTCAAGAAGGAGAAGGATCTCATCAGCGCATGGGTCTCCTCCTCGAGGTAGGCGGGGTGACGGGGAATGCCTCACAAGTGTACACAATGCGGCAGGGAGTTCGAGGACGGTTCGACGAAGATACTGAAGGGGTGCCCGAGCTGCGGCGGGAAGAAGTTTCTCTACATCCGTGAGGCCGAACGGCACGACGACGTGCTGAAGGAGAAGACGATCGAGGAGATTGCCCGGGATACGGGCGAGGACGTGCTCGAGGTCCGCGCGGATCGGCGTAAAGCGGAGATCGAGGTGTTTGAGCGGATCGAGAGTATCCGTATCCTCGGCCCCGGTTCGTACGAACTGAATATCGAGAAACTGGCGCGGTCGGACGAGGTCGTCGTCGGACTGGAGAAGGAGGGGAGGTACGTGGTGGATATCCTCTCCATGGCCAAAAAGAGGAAGTAAGCGGTATTTGCAGCCCTCCTGCGGAAAATGGCCTGTTTTCGCGCGATCTCGCCGCTCTTCCCAAAAATATTATATATTTTAAGACCCTCTTTTGATACCTGATATAACCCGGCACCCTGCGGTGCATATCCGGGCGATGGTTTCCTGCATGGGAGCACGGCACTCTCATGAGCCCTTTATCATACCCGATCGCCGTCCTTCACGCTCTCATGAGGTCTGTCCCCGGTTGCGCCGCGCAGCAGGGGATGTCGATGTGAAGGAAGATTATGAACCCGACGTATATCACATCACTGGATAAGGTCGCCGGTATCGGCGCACAGGAGCGCGCGCGTCTCGCGCCGGTGCTGGACCTTTTTGCGTTCCGCTCGAATGACTACTACCTCTCGCTGATCGACTGGGAGGATACGAAGGACCCCATCCGGCGGCTGATCATACCCTCCCTGGATGAGCTTGAGCCCTGGGGCCGTCTCGACCCGTCGTCGGAGCACCGGTACACCCGGGCGCCGGGGCTGCAGCATAAATACCGGGAGACGGCTCTCATGCTCGTGAGCGACCTCTGCGGCGGGTTCTGCCGCTACTGTTTCCGCAAGCGCCTCTTCATCGGGGATGCGCGCGAGGTGAACCGTGACGTCTCGGGGGGGCTTGCCTACATCCGGGATCACCCGGAGATCACGAACGTCCTCTTGACGGGGGGCGACCCCCTGGTCCTTGATACCGGCCGGCTGCGGGATATTCTCAACCGGCTCCGGGAGATCAGGCACGTCCGGATCATCCGGATCGGGACGAAGATGCCGGCGTATGATCCGTACCGGATCATCAACGATCCGGCCCTCGTGGATGCGATCCGGGAGTGTCACGACGGGGAGAACCTGGTCTACATCATGGCCCAGTTCAACCACCCGCGCGAGCTGACGGATGCGGCGTGCCGGGCGATAGCGCTCCTGCAGGACGCGGGAGCGGTCGTCATGAACCAGACGCCCCTGATCCGCGGGATCAACGACGATCCGGCGGTGCTGTCGAGGCTTCTCGGGCGGCTCTCGTTCATCGGGGTCAACCCCTACTATGTCTTCCAGTGCCGGCCGACGACGGGGAACCGGGCGTTTGCGGTGCCGGTGGAGGAGTCCTACCGGATATTCGAGCAGGCGCGGGCGACCTGTTCGGGGCTCTCGAAGCAGGCGAGGTTTGTTATGTCCCATGCCACCGGGAAGATCGAGGTGGTGGGGAAGACCGGGGGGTTCACGTACTTCAAGTACAACCAGGCGGCAGACCCGGAGGATATCGGGCGGTTTATGGTCTATAAGAGCAACCCGCAGGCCTACTGGTTTGACGACTTCGGGGAGAGCGACCTGCTCGACGCCGCGGATGCCGGCATCGCAGGGACCCTTGGGGAGACCGACGAGAGCCCGGGGGTTTTGTAGGGCGGGTTTAACCGGGGCTCCGGCCCTTCGTATGAAAATGGCCCCCCCTTTTTCATCCGGTATGCATGTGGCCCTGTGGACATCATGTGGTTTTTTCCGGGAGGGGTCTTCCGGCCGGTGGATGGGCATGAGCAGGCCGGGGGGTGAACCCTCGCCTGTGCGGGCCGGGTCCTCACGCGGGGGTCATGCAGGGCGGTCCTGATCCTGTGCTCCGGCGACCTCTCCCACGGTGCGGCCGGCGACCGGGGGTATCGTGAGCCCGCGCCGGAGCCGCTGATCAGGCGTTCATCGATGGCGCCGGCAGGTTTCTCCTGCATTCATCGAGTGTCCTGCCGGTTGGGGGGACTCCGGGGAGTTCCGGGAC
>JAGVUK010000277.1 GCA_019136335.1 Methanomicrobiales archaeon | reverse complement strand
GTCTTGAACCGGGCCCGGTACGTGACCGAAGCGATGCAGAGCAGGGGGTTTGCGTCGACCCCGAAACCCACCTGCTACCGCCCTCCCCGGCCCGGGAAGTGCGACGTTCTGCTGATCATCGTACTTGTGGTCTCGATACTTGGTATAGCGATTCTGCCGGTGTAGGAAGCCCGGAGATCGCTAACAGGTCTCTTCCGCCCTCTCCTTCCCGCCGAACTCTTTCCTGATCCCCTCCGCGAACTTCTCAAACCCGATCTCGTCCATCTGGTCGGCAAGAGCCCGGTCGCTCCAGGCAGTCCGGTAGACCCAGTAGACGATACGGTCGACGACCTCGACGGCCTCCTCCTCGGTCTCGACGGTGACGAGTTCACGCCCTACCCGGGGTGAAGTCCCCCGCCGTCCGCCGACCGTGATCTGGTAGTGATCGTACTCCGTCTTCAGGAGGTGGTAGGGGCAGGAGTGGACGCAGATGCCGCACTGGACGCACTTACTCTCGTCAAGGACGGAGACGCCATTCCTCAGCGCTATGGCGCGTTGTTTGCAGTACTCCACGCAGGTGCCGCACCCCGTGCAGAGCCCGGGTATACGCAACGGCCGGATCCGGCCGATGATCCCGATGTCGTTTAAGAGCGGGCTGTTGCACATGTAGGTGCAGCCCGATATCGCGATACGGAGCCTGATTGGGAGCTCCTTCCCGAAGACCCGCGCATCAACCTTCCGGGCAAGGTCGATCGTCTCGCAGTTGGCGTATTTGCACCGCTCCGTGCCCGGGCAGGCCATGATGTTCACCACCTCGTTCTGCTCCGCCCCGATGGGCGTTCCGTTCTTCTCGAGGGCTTTTGCAACCTTCGCGAGGTTTTCAGGGTTCACGTGCGGAATCTCCACTGTCTGGCGCATGGTAAGGTGGAGGGAGCCGTCTCCGTATTTCACGCTGATCCTTGCGATCTGGCGGATCTGGTCCGCGGAGAGGATACCTGCCGGAACCCGCAGCCGTACCGTTGCATAGTCAGCGTTCCGCTCGGTGATGATCCCTCCCCGGGAGTAGAGGGCGTAGTCTTTCATCATCCTACAGTAGTGGCGGTCGCCGGGATAAAAAAGGTGGTCACAGGAGGGCGAGGAGGAGGATGACCCCCGCCCGGGTGATCTCGTTTGCGGCCCCGACAACGTCGCCGTTGACCCCGCCGAAGAGGTACCGGGAGAGCGCGAGGATCACTGCCGCGATACCGGCCGCGGCCGCGAGCGCGAGCGCAACGCTCGCCGGGGGGAGCGGCAGCAGAAAGAGAGGAAGCGTGAGGAGGGTTGCCGGGACAAGGAACCAGGGTCTCGCAAACCCGTGGAGGTAGGAGTGGATCCCCTCCCGGAACGGCACCCCGAGCGTGGTGAGGTAGGACATCGCGACCTTCGCAGAGACCTCGGCCGTGAGGATGGCCGCCCAGATCGGTGCTGCGCTCTGGAGCCCGGCAAACGCAATGAGCGTGACGACGATCCCCGCCGCGACGGCCCCGGCCCCGGTGGTCCGGTCGGTCATAGCCGCGATCCGCTTCTCCCGGCTCCCGTGGGCCATGAGCCCATCGCCGAAGTCCAAAAGGCCATCGAAATGGTTGCACCCCGAGAGGACGAGCACCACGGCGAGGGCGACGGCCGCCCCCACCGCCGGGGGTGCTATCCAGTACGTGATGCCGGCCGCGATCCCACCGATCACGTACCCCGCAAGCGGGTAAAGGTAGGAGCGGCGGGCGAAGTACTCGAACTCGACCGGTCTTCCGAGAGGGAGCGACGTGCAGAACTGCAGGAGGGCAAGGACGGACTTCACATCGATTCACTGTAGAGACGCGACGTGCAGCCCGCGATCAGCCCGGCGACGGCGTCATCGAGGAACGGCCCGAGTTTGCCCAGGATTCCCGGTTTCTTCTGGTCGTAGCGGGTGAACTCAAACCGCGCGTAGGTCCCCCCGATCACCTCGGCGATGGCCATCCCGATGATCTCATCCGAGAGGAGGAAGACCGGGTCGTCGGCGATCTCGGAGTTCTTCCTCTTCCAGTAGAGTTCGTCTTCGAGCAGGACGGCGCCAAGGAGCAGCGACGATACGTTGGGGTCCTCGAAGGCCTTCCCGATCTTCGCATCCAGCCTGCCCGCGGCCTCCTCCGCCCCGATCCCGTGAGAGACGTAGAGTTCCATCGCGGAGGCGACGATATCCCTCCTCGCGATACCTTTCTCTTCCAGCCTGCGCTCGATCTCGAACATTATAGAGAGGTTGAGCCCGGCGGGTATTTCCGCGTTTGGATTCTGTGCGTACCGGGATCCACCGGAATCGCGCCACCAACCGCAACCTCTTCTATCCGCGGCGCCTACCCTATACCTGATGTCTCACCCCTTTCTCTCGAAAGACCCGGGGATCAGGCCGCGCCGCCCGGTGATGGCGCTGGTCCTCGCGAACACCATGCTCTCCACCGTCCCCGGCATATCGGGCGCCGGGCCGACTCCGGAAAAGACCCTCCTCACGCCGGTCCTGGATGCGGAACTGGTTACGACCGGCGCGATCACGAGCATGCCGGTCCGGCCGAACACCCCCACCGGGTGCCCGACACCGGCGACGATCACCCGGTCCATGGTGGAGCTGACCGGTCTATCCCCCGTCCTTATTAACGCCGGGCTCGTCCACACCCCCACCGTCCCCTGCCTGGACGTCTACGGGAGTCCCGGCGCCGACCCCCGGAAGGAAGACGCAGTGCCGCAGGCAACGCTCCTCTTCGAGCGGGGGGAGATGGTCGGCCGGTTCCTCTCGCAGTACAGCGACTTCCTGATGCTCGGCGAGTGCGTCCCCGGCGGGACGACGACCGCCCTCTGTGTCCTCCGGGCGCTCGGCTACGACGCCTCGGTCAGCAGTGCCTTTGCAGAGAATCCGCTCGGCCTCAAAGACGCCGTCTGCAGGGAAGTTCTCGCCCGGATCCTTGAAACGGGCGAAAGAGAGCCCCTGGATATCCTCCGTGCCGCGGGCGACCCCATGATGCCGGTGGCGGCAGGGATCGCAAGCGCCTATACCGGTGATATCATCTTCGCCGGCGGGACCCAGATGCTTGCCGTGGCGGCTACCCTGAAGGCACTCGGGAGACGGGTGCCGCATCTTGCGACCACGGTCTATGTCAGGGACGACCCCTCGGCCGGGTTCGCCCGGTCGGTCGCCGACGTCGGCACCACCGCGTACTATGTCGACCCGAACTTCGCCGGCATCGGGCACGTCGGGCTCGCCCGTTACTGCATCGGCGAGGTCAAGGAGGGGATGGGGGCCGGCGGGGCGCTCGCGCTCGCTTACCTCATGGGCCGCGAGCCGGAAGAGATCACCCGGAAAGTCTTTGATTTCGTCCGGAAGTATGCCTGAGGGAAGGACTATACCTTTTTACATCCACCTATAAGCAATGCTTCCTTTATATGTGGTCGACAATCACGGGCAGTTCAACCACCTGATCCTCCGGACGCTCCGTGATATAGATATCCCGACCACAATGATCCCAAACGTCACGCCGCCCTCCGACGTTGCCCGGGGCTGCCGGGGCATCATCCTCGGCGGCGGCCCGGCTCTCGACCGCGCCGGGGTTGCCGCCGGCTACCTCAACCTCGGTCTTCCCGTCCTCGGCATCTGCCTCGGGCTGCACATCATGGCGACAGCCCGGGGAGGCGCCGTCCGCCGGGGCGCGAGCGGCGGGTTCGGTGCGGTCGAGGTCGAGATCCTCGAACATAACGACATCCTACAGGGCTACCCGGACCGGATCCGTGTCTGGGCGTCGCACGCGGACGAGGTCTCGGCGATTCCGGAAGGGTTTGTCCGGCTCGCAGAGTCGGACGTCTGCGGCGTGGAGGCGATGGCGTCCCCTGGTGAGCGCCTCTACGGCGTCCAGTGGCACCCGGAGGTCAGCCATACCGTCAATGGACGACTTCTCTTTGAGAATTTTGACCGGATATGCTCGGAATAGACGATGTTCTGGACCGGATCGGGTCCGTCGGGTTCCGGTGCCGGGGATGCGGCGCCTGCTGCCGCAGGGTCGCGGAAGACTCAAACCTCGTGATCGTGAGCCCGGCCGAGGTGCGGGCGATCATGGCGGCGACCGGGATGGCCTGGGACGAGGTCGCCGAGCCTTACCCTGAGTTCATCGACGCCGGGAACGGTGGAGAGTACACCCTCGCCTGGTGCATCAGGCGCACAAAAGAAGCCTGTATCTTTCTCCGGAACGGGCGATGCTCCGTATACGCCCACCGCCCCTGGATCTGCCGCACCTATCCGTTTATGCTGGTGGACGACGACCTGCGGGTCTCGGAATGCCCCGGGCTCGGCACGCCCATCTCTCCCCGTGAAGCGTACACGCTCGGCGCCGACCTCTGCAGGCGGCAGGCCGCTGAGGTGGCGGAGGAGGCTGGCGTCCAGGCTGTCTACCGGGGGGCGACGGTGCCACCGGGGGGACGCGCCGTGATCGACAGCGAAGGTGTGAAGGAGCTCCATGGCTGAGATCCATCTTGTCGGGACGGCCCATGTCTCGCAGAAGAGTATCGAGGATGTCCGGTCTGCCATCGAGGGGTTCCAGCCCGACATCGTCGGCGTCGAACTCGACCGGGGCCGGTACGTATCGCTCACGCAGGAGACGCCCGAACCCTCGGTCACGGATATTCTGAAAGGCGGGAACTTCGGCCGGCTCCTCGTCCAGTGGGTGCTCACCTACATCCAGCAGCGGATCGGCGCCGAGACGGGTGTGAAACCCGGCGCCGAGATGCTGGCCGCCATCGAAGAGGCGGAGAAGCACCAGAAACCCGTTGCCCTCATCGACCGGGACATCCAGATCACGCTTGGGCGGTTCTGGGGAAGGATGGGGATCTGGGAGAAGATCAAGCTCGTCGGGGCGCTCATCTACTCACTGGTGAGCGTCGAGGACCAGGAGATCGACGTGGACGAGTTCACGAACCAGGACGTGGTGAGCGCCGCGATGGAAGAGTTCCGGAAGTTTTCTCCGCGCGGCGCCCAGGCCCTGATCGATGAACGGGATGCCTACCTTGCGCACCAGATCCTGATGCTCGGGAGCCGGTATGAGCGGGTGCTCGCGGTCGTCGGCGCCGGGCACATCCGGGGGGTGCAACGCTACCTCGACGCACCGGAGACACTGCCGCCGCTCCCGACCCTGACCGCCGAGGTGAAGGGTCTCCCCTGGGGAAAGATCCTCGGGGCGGCCGTCACCATCCTCTTCCTCCTCCTGATCGCGGCAATTGCCTTCTCGGGCGTGGGGCTCGACGTCCTGCTCGCCGCCCTTGTTTACTGGATCCTGATCAACGGCATCTTGAGCGCGGCATTCACCCTGCTCGCCGGCGGGCACCCCTTCTCTGCGGCCACGGCGTTTGCCGTCTCCTGGTTGACGTCGCTCAACCCCATGCTTGCGGCGGGATGGTTTGCGGCTATCGTCGAGGCGAAGATCCGCAAACCCGGCGTTGGAGATCTCCGGCAGATCATCGCGGCAGAGACCTTCTCGGAGATGCGACGGATCCCGCTCTTCCGGGTGGTGCTGGTCGCCGCTCTTGCGAACGTCGGGAGCACGCTCGGGACCATCGCCTATTTCGTCTTCATCTTCCCGGTCCTCGGGATCGACCCGGCCGTGATCGTCGTCGACGGCTTTGCGAACATGCTGCAGATGATACAGGGTCTCTTCTGAGCCCCTCCCCCGGTTCTCCGTTTCCCCAAGGTATTTAGGCCTGGAGTGCCCACCATCGTTGCATGAGTCCGATTGGTGGAACGGTCAACCTCGGTGTCACCGTGATACGGAGCAGGCACAGTGTGCGGAAGTACAAGGACAGCCCGATCGAGGATAAGATCGTCAAAGACGCTCTTGACTGTGCGCGCCTTGCCCCGACTGCGAGAAACGAGCAGCCCTGGCTCTTTGGGACTATCCGGAACCGCGACGTGCTGCGCGATATTGCAAACCTGGCCGAGAACGCCCGATTCATCGCCGGTGCGCCCATCTGTTTCGCCGTCTTCGGGAAGAGGGATGCGAAGTACTACCTCGAAGACTGCTGTGCGGCGACGACCCAGTTGATCCTCGCGCTCCAGGCGTGGGGGGTCGGGTCCTGCTGGGTTGCGGGGGAGAAGAAGGATTACGCCGAGGATGTCCGGAGACTTCTCAACGTCCCGGATGAGTACACGCTCGTCTCCCTCGTGCCCGCGGGGTACCCCGAGGAGATCAATATCGCGAAGAAGAAGATCCTCGACGAAGTCACGTTCTTCGAGCGTTACGAGGAAGAAGAGTAGGTTACTACACGAATTAGCTTTTTTTTACTGCGCTCTGGATGCCCGGCATTCATTGGTATCATCCGGGACGGCACACTCTCACACGTCGCTCTGTTTTGCCGGGCAGTAGGGGCAGAGGGCGTTCTCGACATCGTCGGCCCTCTCCCGGACCGGGCAGAGGTACTCCCCGTTCCTGATCTCGACCTTGAATCCGCCCGGAAACGGCGTGCCCACCGGGTGAGCGGGACGGTCCAGGACGAACATATTGAAGGCGGCGAGGAGGAAGTAGAGGAGTTCGAGGTGCTGCTCCCCCTCCTTGCCAGCAAGGCACGTCCTCTCGACCATCCCGCAGAAATCCTGGAACTCCTGGGCGAGCGGTTCGTCCGGGAGGTCCGGGTCGGACCGGCGCATGGTGGAGATGAGCGTGTGGTGCGTCGCAAAGAGCATCTCCATCACCCGGGGGTAGAGGCGCTGCCGGTACCCTGCTGGGACGGACTGGAGATCCCGCTCCACCCTCCCCCGCAACGCCTGGAGGTCGAAGAGCGAGTAGCCCGAGACCTCACGGTAGAGGACCGCTGCGAGCTCTGTCCGGGTCTTTGCCGACCCGAGAAGGGCGCAGACCCGGCGGACATTCATCCCATCTCCTCCCGTGCTCATCACTCCAGTAATCTTGATCGGCAGGATGCATGAATCTCCCCCCGAGCCCCTATCACGACCGTGCGACTGTCGGTGTGGGTTTGACCCGCCCGAAGAGCGCCCGGCGGTCATGCCGGCCGGTGCGCTACCGGAAGTGCGGCAGGATCCGGGTCGTCGCGAACTCCATAAATTCCCGCTGCTGCTGCCCGATCTGGTGGATACAGACGTGATCGAACCCCATCCGGGCGCTCTCCTCGATCTTTCTGATGTAGGGCTCCGGGTCCGGGCCGCACGGCACGCTCTCCGCCACCTCTTCCGGGGTTGCCATCTCCGCCAGTTGCTCGTAATGGGCCGGTGTGGGGAGGAGCCGGTTGAGTTCTCCTTTGTTTGCGGCGATGGGCCACTGCTCGTAGGCGGTCCTCTGTCCTTCCTCCGCGCTCTCCGCCCAGCAGACCGAGATCTCGACGTATGCGGGTTTGTCGCCGCCCCCGGAGTTCCGGAAGACGACGAGGCTCTCCTCGGCGTTGGTGCCCGGGTTGATGAACCCGTCCCCGGCCCGCGCGGCCAGGGAAGCGCTGATCGGGCCTTCGGATGCGATGTAGATCGGGGGGAGCCTCTCCGGGAGCGAGAAGACCTGTGCGTTCTCCAGGGTGTAGAAAGAGCCGTAGTAACTCTGCATGCCCCCCGTCCAGAGCATCCTGATCACCTCCACCGCCTCCTCGAGCATCTCTATCCGGACCGGTGCCCGGGGCCAGCGGTCGCCGAAGATGTGCTCGTTGAGATTCTCGCCCGAACCAAGGCCCAGCATGAACCGCCCGGGCATCATCGCGGCGGCGGTTGCGGCGGCCTGGGCGATGATGCCGGGGTGTATCCGTATCGTCGGGCAGGTGACGCCCGTCACCAGCCGGAGGTCCGCCGTCACCTGGGAGATCCCGCCGATGACCGCCCAGACAAACGGGCTCTCCCCCTGCCGGGTGGTCCAGGGGTGGTAGTGATCCGATATCATGGCAAACGCGAACCCGGCATCTTCAGCCTGGCGGGCGTTGCAGACCAGGTCGAGGGGCCCGTGCTCCTCGCTTGCCAGTTTATACCCTATTTCGACCATTCGTCATCACATCCGTGCCGTTGCTGCGGCCGCCCGTCCCCGGGGCGTGGGCGCCGGCTACCTCGATCACCGCACAGCATATAAGTTTCCCGCGCCCGGCACCAGATAAATACAATCTCTGCCATACAGTACAGTATGGCAACGCCGGTTCTCCAGGTGGCGCTCGATCTCCTCGAGCTCGATCGTGCGGTAGAGATCGCGGGTGAGGCGGTCCGTGGTGGCGCGGACTGGATAGAGGCCGGGACCCCCCTGATCAAGAGCGAGGGCATGCGGGCCGTGCGGACGCTCCGGGAACGCTTCCCCGA
>JAGVUK010000086.1 GCA_019136335.1 Methanomicrobiales archaeon | reverse complement strand
ACCGTGACCAGCGATGGCGACACCATCGCGGTCATCATCGAATGGCTGGACCACACCGGCTACGATCGCCGGTTTGGGTACTGAGGGCGGCTTTTCCGGCAACCCCTCACTCTCACTTTCACCCCGCACGGCGCGGGCACATATACCCCCGTCTCCTGATCACGTAGCTATGAGGCAGAGAGAGATCCTTCGCTACGACCAGACGCTCTTTCGCGACCCCGTTCGCCGTCTTTGCGTGCATCTTTGAGGCGGTCGTCGGCTACACGCCCCCCTCGACCGGCAAGCACATCGACGAGGTCGTGCGGCTGGCGGCCAAACGTCTCAGCGAACGGGATGCCGCGCTCCTCGTCTGCCTGGACGACGCGAACTACCTCTACGAGGCCCGGCAGTTCAACGACCTCCTCTACCGGATCCTCCGCCTCTACGAAGGGTGGGACGTCAGGAAGCCCGGCGTCTTCGCCATCTCCAGCGACCTCCGCCTGAACCTCTCCACCGGGGTCGACGAGCGGGTCCGGTCGGTCTTCCACCCGACTGAGGTCAACTTCCCGCCCTACGCAAAGCCCGAGATCCTCGAGATCCTCGGCGACCGGATCCGGCAGGGCCTCTATCCAAACGTGATGCCGAAGGCGAACGTGACCCTCATCGCGGACCTCACCGCGAGAGAACAGGATATCCGGATCGGGATCGACCTCGTCCGGGTGGCGGCCGAGAACGCGGAGAATGCCGGGCGCCGGACCGCCACCCGGAAGGATGTGATGGATGCCTCCCGGTCGATCATCACGCCCACCCTCCAGAAGCGGGCCGCAGACCTCTCGGAGGGCGAGCGTACCCTGCTCTACCGGATCGCGGAGCTGGCGCAGGAGACCGGTGCGGACATGACGTCGGGAGCAATCTATGAGGCGACGCAGGAGTATATCCCGACCGGGGAGACGACCTACCGGACGCGGTTGAGGCGGCTTGAGGAAGCGGGCCTCATCGATCTCGCGCTCCGCACCGACCGGGGGCGGACCCGGGAGGTCCTGCTCCGCTTCGCCCCCGAGCAGGTGCTCGCCGCCTGCGGAAGGACCGGGAAAACCGGCGCACCATAATGCCCCTTTTTGTCGGGGAATACCCGATCTGCCTCTTTTTTGGCCACATCATGGGTTTCCGATAAAGGAACGGTTAAATAGCGCCTCGTTTCACCATCGCCCTACGTAGCATACGTTTTTAAGCCCCTCCCCCTCACGCTGAATTACGCGGTGCATGCGGGCGTCTTTTCCCCGAAGGGCGCCGCGAAACTGCAAGAGAGAGGTTACGCATGAAACGGAAATTACGACCCGTAACCCGGGACGACACCTTCGCGAAGCGGTATCCCCTGTGCCGGGGCATCGGGAGACCGATGATCCGCGGGGGCATCCGGACCCCGGTGGAATCGAGAAGAGAGCACGACGAGATCTGCGGTGGCAACCAGGCACAACCAAATGTTCACAGCACCAGGATGCACCGGGCCGCCAATGGTACTCGGCACTGCAACGATATAAGGATGCTCACCCCGGGAGCGTGCCCCCCATGAGCCGGGGGGAGTGCAGACCGGACCGGGTCCCGCTCTACCTGGTGCCGCGGGTCACGGCCGACGAGATCAACCGGCACGGCAGGGCAATCCGGGAGATCCATATCGTCCGGACGAGATGCCACTTCTACACGGTCACGACCGTGACCGGAAAGGGGGCGGCCGGCCATGACTGAGCCCGGCACCCTCTCCCACGGGACCGGGGGAGCGCTCCGGATCGCCGTCGATGCCGAACGCTACCGGATCGAGGCGGAGGATGAACCCCTCGGGCAGGGCGGTGGTGCTCCACACCCGCGTCGGCTCCTGCATCATCCCGCTCGTCAGTTTCCGGCGCGTCGCCCGCGGGGAGGCGGCGAGCGCTCCGCTCTTTCCCCTCGTGCCGGGGGTGACGGGATGAACGGCGACCTTCACCATACGGTGAAGATCCTCGCCCCCGGCGGCGGGGTGGTCGAGGTCCGGGCGCTCGCCGACGGTGTCACCCACTCCGGCTACTTCGACGACTACGCGGCCCTCGCCCGGGCCGCAGAAGCCCTCGACGCCGACCCCTCGGTCGCCGGGATCTACGTCACCTTAAACACCCCAAACCCCGCCCTCCTCGCCCGGCGGGCGAACCGGATCAAGCTGCGCCTCTCCCGGAAAGA
>JAGVUK010000300.1 GCA_019136335.1 Methanomicrobiales archaeon | reverse complement strand
GAGGAAGACGATCATAACTGCTGCAATGATGCGTTTCATTGTTTCACCTCAGCGGGTGCAAAAGGAAATTCCTGGGCATATTTTATACTTTTATCGAACCGCCCGGTTCAACGATGCCTCAGAGCAGCACCGTGAGGGCGAGGCAGGCTACGACCGGGATGACAAGGTTATCGTCCACCGGGCTTACCAGTTCGGCGACTGCCGCGGCCGCGGCCGTTGCGAGGGCGGCCACCGGCGGGACGAGGAGACAGAGGGCCGCCGCCGTCACCGTTGCCCCGGCAAGCGTCCCTTCGAGGGACTTGTGGTTGTAGATGCGGGTCCTCACGATCCGGGTGCCTGAAAGGGTGGTGACGCTGTCGAGGAGCGAGAGCACCACGAGTCCGTCGAAGACGATCTCTTTTTCGAAGAAGACGAGGCAGAAGAGGGCTCCGAGCGCGAAGAAGAGCGCTCCCCGGCCGGGTGCCGCGTCCCGCCGCTCGAGGTTTGCAATGATCGCCGAGACGACCGGGATGGTGTATCCCCGGGAGACGGCGTCGGAGAGGATGAACCCCGTAAAGAGGGTGAGCACGAGGGCGGCGAGGGTGAGGTCGCGGTCGAAGAGGAGGATAAACCCCGCAATCCCGAGGCCGAAGAGGAGGTGGACGACCTGGCGGACCTCTGCCAGCGGGAACCGGAGAAGGTCGGGCACGGGGCGAACCTGCCGGGTAACCCGTGAGCCCGGATTTTCCGGAGGTCCGGCATGCGGGGCCCTTGCCCGTACCGGAGAGGTGGCCGGTGCCGGGCGGAGTATGGAGGCTTCTGGATGGTTTTACGGCAAATGTGCTTCCGGATCGGGGCGCACGAGCCCGGGAGTGTGGACGTTTGCCCCGGCCAGGCGACCCTGAGCGGTGGCTACGATCCCGCCCGGGAACTACTGCATCAATTCCAAATGAACAGACCCTCTCTGGCCTTCGTCCCATCCCCCACAGAGCACTCCCCTCCGTCCCCCCGCTCCGCCCGCGCTTCACCCAGGTAGAATACCCATACGCTTCTCCGGCAACCCCCACCCCGCCCGCGCTGCGCGCTCCTCCCCCGCCCCCTCCCGGGGGCGAGGGCAGTCATGGCGATACCCGGGGAAGGCCGTGCCAGGGGATGGTGCTGGCGGCGGTTTCCCTGAGGGGTCAGATGAGGTTCAGGAGTTAGCCTGAACCCGGTTCTCCCCCAGGTTCTCCCCGTGCACTGGACCGTGGTGGCTATCGCCATGGGGGGAGGGGACCGGGGAGGGGGTTTCCCCTCCCCGCAGGCGGGTACCCGTACGTTCCTCCTCAAAGCCCCCGCCCCCCGGAGGGGGGGCAGTACGTGGGGATACCGAGGAAAAACTGTCTCCCGGGATGCAACCCCCCGGATAGTGTGAAAAAACCACATGATGCCCACAGGGCCACATGCATACCGGATGAAAAAGGGTGGGGCATTTTCATACGAAAAGATCGATACTCCCCTCCGTTGAGCGTGCCGGCAATTGAGAATCGTTGCACTACGTCGGTCCCGGCGGCGGCCGGGTCCTTACGGGGCCGGTGCGGCCCGGCAGCCTCACCGTGAACGGCACTTCCGGATGAACGCCCGGGCCTCCTCGTCGGTGATCGCGTAGGTCGCCTGGGCCTCGAGCGCGATCACCCGGAGGGTCACCGCCACGTCGTCGAGGCGGCGCTTGTGGTCCCCGCGGACGTGCCTTCTCACTTCGCGGAGGGTCTCGAGCGCGGTTCCGACGTTTGCTATCGTGCATAGGGCGCTCTCGCGGGTGCCGATCTCGACGGCAGGGAGGGTGCGGGGCGGCGGCCGGGCGGCAGGGGCAGGAGCCATCGTACTTACCCTCACGCTCCGGAGATTTGAACCTGCTGGAACCCTCTCTGCCAACGTATTTATCCGAAAACCTCAAACCAGAACTGAGTATCTCCCACCCGGGAGTTCGACCCATGACCGTGGACCATACAACCAGCGCCCCCGGGCCGGCCCGGTGGAAAGCCAGCCTTCAAAACCCCTGCCTAATCAGCCTCATAAAATTCGTCCTTCCGCTCGCCGTCATCCCGGTCATCTTTGCGGCGCTCTACCTAACCGAGCCCTACCAGCAGTTCCTCATCCTCTCCGGCCTGATCGCTGCTTACTTTGTCCCTCCGGCAGGGAAGGAGACGATCATCCCGATCGCGATTATCGCAGGTTTTCCCTGGTGGCTCATCACGGGTGTGATCTTCCTCCTCGATGTGGCCGTCTCCCTCTTTGTCGTCTGGAACTTCGATCTCGCGCTGAAGATCCCGCTTGTCGGCCGACTGCTCGAGAGTGGTATGGCGGTGGCCCGGAACTACACCGAGACCCAGCCCTGGCTTCGACGTTT
>JAGVUK010000088.1 GCA_019136335.1 Methanomicrobiales archaeon | reverse complement strand
CGGTGGACCCGCTCCAGGTCTCTCTCGGTAGCGCGGACCGGGGCATGCCACCGCACGGTATCGGGGACTCCGGCGAGGGCCCCCAGTAACCGGGAGCCCGACTCGGGGTGCGCCTCCATATCGTGCCGGGTGAAGACGTCACCGTAGATGACCGAAGCTCGCATCCTCGTTTTAGTTGATGGTGTGCCCCTGCTGGATATCTTCTTCGGTGACGTCAAACGTCTGCCCGGTGCCCACGATCCGGTATGGTCCCGTCGTCTTTACCTCACCCGACCACCCGGACGTCGCATAGGGGACGACAAACTCGCCGGTTCGTCGTGATCGGCACCTCGATGATCCCGTTGCCCTTGATGTGGGCTCCCGGGACGTACTCGAATATCTTGACGGCCTTGAGGTCCGGCCCGTTCGCGCCGACGTTGCTGAAGACGTTCTTGGGCGTCTCGTGGACGAGCCGGTAGTGCTGGAGCGCCGGCACCCGCTCGACCGGCTGGAGGATCGAGTCTCCCCGGTACTGGTAGTACATGTTCAGGAGCGTCGCGCCGGTACCCGCCGGTGCGCTCTTGTTGTAGGCCTCCACCGCCGCCGCCGCAGCGGTGGCGTTCATCTGCTCGGTACGCGTGATGACCGGGAGAGAGGCGTTCGCCGTGCCCGCGTCACGGTACTCGGCGTAGATCACCTGTGATGCCGGGTCGGTCATGGACCCGTCGAAGTTATGGAGGCGCGAGATCATCGTCAGGTAGTACTGCTGGTTGTAGAACGTCATTGCCTGGTAGTTCGTCGAACCCGCGCTCACGGGGATGAAGAAATCCGGTTCATACCGGGCCTTCCCCACATCGGGGTCTGCCCACGTCGCCGGCGCGTGGAACTTTCCGGTATCGAGCTGGATATCGGTGACGACGTACCGGGTGCCGATGTTGTCGAGGATCCTATTCGCGGCCTCCTCGTCAGTCGAGACGAAGTAGGTCGCCGATCCGTTCGGCCCGGAGACTCCGTGCTGGAAGGGGTTGTTGTTCGGGATCCGCTTTGAGACGAAGGTGATCCAGTGGCCGTAGTCCCACCAGGACATGACGCCGTAGGACCCCTCAGGGTAGGTGAACGTATCCTGGTCGTAGATGGCATGGAAGTCGACCCCGGGGTCGGGAGTGTTTGTGCCCATCCACTCCAGGGCCTCCATCCACTGCGAGTCGATGCCGCTGTACTTCGCACCGGCGGCATAGGCCAGGTTGGTCTGGAGGGAGGTTCCGGCGAAGATGAGCGTGATGACGGCGACCGCGGCGAAGGCTCCGACCTTGATATAATCTGGCTGGTCTTTCGACGGGGCTTTCGCTTTCCGGGCATCCTGGGATTTTGCTCCCTTCTTTCCCTTCCGCGGCGGCTCCTCCCGTTTCTCACCGGCCCCGGGGCTTTGAGGTGCCCCGTCGCTTCCCGCCCCAAAGAGGCGCGCGACGTCCTTCCAGGTCGCTTCG
The DNA here is from genome assembly GCA_019136335.1 of Methanomicrobiales archaeon. GTDB lineage: Archaea > Halobacteriota > Methanomicrobia > Methanomicrobiales > Methanoculleaceae > Methanoculleus. Next base: position 561 of record JAGVUK010000088.1, on the reverse strand, counting down.
AGAACCGCCCCGGTAAAGACCGCGGCGAGCAGGGCGATGTTTGCCGCGAGGTAGTACTCGTAGCGGACGTGCGCGGCGGTCGATGCCAGGATGGCCGCCGTCCAGACGAGGACGAAGACGTGGGCCGGGTTCACCTTCTCGCGGCTCCACCAGAGCAGGGTGGCAGCACCACCGGCCGCGAGCACGAGGCCCCAGTGGAACGTCGCCCAGGCCGCCTCGTACGACCAGGCCCGTGCCTCCTGGACGGTCGTGGTGACTGCCTGCTCGCCGAAGAAGGCGAAGAGGCTCGATACGAGGAGGTTGTAGACGTCCGGCAGGGCGATGTAGAGCACCGCGACGGCGACGGCCGCGAGGCCCGCGAGGGCGGCGGGGAAGTAGTACTTCGGGCGCCCCCGGAGGTAGACCGAGAGCCCGTAGAGCGCGAGCGTCCCGGCGATGAGGGCGGCGCAGGCGACGACGTGCCCGACGGTGTAGCGGGAGAGGTCGAGGCCGGGGTGCGGGAAACCGAACGCCGCCGTACCGACGATCACCACGCCGAACGTCACGGCGTTCACGAGGACC
>JAGVUK010000270.1 GCA_019136335.1 Methanomicrobiales archaeon | reverse complement strand
CCCGGCCTTCGCAGGGGGATACCCGTACGCTTCTTCGGTAGCCCCCACCCCGCCCGGCCTTCGGCCTCCTCCCCCGCCCCGGGGGGCGGGGGCAGTCAGGGCGATACCCAGTGGGAAGCCGTGCCCGGGAGCGCCCCTCGCGCCGGTTTCCCGGGAGAGGGGAGTGCGAGCCCGGACCCGGTTCGACCCCGGGATCTCCCCATGGGGTGGACCGTGGGGGTATCGCCACGGGTGGTGGGGACCGGGGAGGGGGAAACCGCCTCCCCGCAGGTGGGTACCCGTACGTTCCTCCTCAAAGCCCCCGCCCCCCGGAGGGGGGCAGTACGTGGCGATACCGGGGAAAAGCCGTCTCCCGGGATGCAAACCCCGGGATAGTATGAAAAAAGATCGATACTCTCCTCCGTTGGGAGTGCCGGTAATTGAGAATCGTTGCACTAATCTTCCAGCCCGGACCTCCCGGGGGACCTGCCGGGAAGTTTGAAGTTACGTTCAAAGAAGGATTGAACCGAAAAGAACAGAGCCTCAGGCGAGAATCGAACTCGCGACCTCGTCCTTACCAAGGACGCGCTCTACCGACTGAGCCACTGAGGCGCAACGCACCAATTATGTTGGAGGTTTTCCCTATAAAAGGTTACGGCTGATGCCGGGAGAACAGCATACCGGATCATCGCCCGGCCGGCCCTATCCACCCTGTCCCGCGGCATCGATCGCCGCGAGCGCGGCTATGCTCGCGGTCACCCCGTCGAGGGTCTCCACCTCGACGATGGGGATGACATTGCTCCTCGCGACGGCATCCATAACGGCCACGAAATCGATCGTCCCGGCGCCGACCGGGGAGTGCGTATCCGCGGTGCCGTTGTTGTCGTGCAGGTGGAAGTGCGCCGCCGGGTGGGTGAGGAAACAGTCCAGGCACCCGTTCAGGTGTGCGTGGCCGACGTCGAGCGCAAGCCCGACCCCGTCGATGAGCGGCAGGTCCTCGCAGGAGCGCAGAAAGAAATACTCCCAGTTCCCCATGTTCTCGATGAAGAACGTGACCGAGAGGTCGGCGGCCGCCGCCGTAAGTTCGTCGAGCGACTGCCGGAACCTTCCCGCCGCCCGCTCCCGCTCCTGGCTCCACGCGTAGTAACCCGGGTGGATGACCACGTCCGCCCCCACCTCGGCGGCGATGGCGAACGTCTGCGTCAGGACCTCGACGCTCGCACGCCGGATGGGCTCAAGGATGCTTGCGATGTTGACCCCCCGGGACGGCGCGTGGATGAAGTAGAGATACGAGTAACTCTCAAGCGGTTCCGCACTCTCCAGGTAGTGCAGCCCCTCGTCCATCACCTCCACGCAGTCGGTTATGGGAACGAGTCTCTCGAGCGCGCGAGAGAGCGGCTCATGGTGAAGGCAGTAGGTGGAGACGCCAAACATACAGGATATTCCGGCCGGGACGATAAATAGATTCGGCATATGTGCCTGCCGGCACCAGTTCCGGAGCCGCGACCCGCCCCATATTCCCCCCCCGTGCCGGAGAAGACGGAGCACTTCGCTGATGCTGGCACCCGGCATCGAGCGGTGCGGTCTCGCGCGACGCCTTAATGCGGAGTTGACAGCACCCGGACACCGGGCTTCGCGGCAACGCGGCTCAACGCGCGAGGCTGAATCGCTATCCGCAACGGTTAACTCCGGGCTTCGCGGCAACGCGGCTCAACGCGCGAGGCTGAATCGCTATCCGCAACGGTTAACTCGGGCGTTGCCGCGAAGAGCGCGAAGGGAAGTCGATGGTTTGACCTCTAAGGGAGGGCTTTCTCAACCTTAGCGAAGTGCTGAGACAGCCCGTCGCCCCGGCACGCAGGGCCGCCGGGAGAGGCCCAACACCAGCGGCGCGGGCGGTCAATCCGCATGATTTATGATAATTCCCCCCAATATGATTGGATATGGCCGATGACTTCATCCCGGAGGTTGTCATCTCAAACCAGCTCGACAGATCGAAGGCCGAGATCTTCTCCTTCATCGAGTCCAACGCCGAAGCCATCGACGAAAACTTCCCCTCGTTCTTTGG
>JAGVUK010000011.1 GCA_019136335.1 Methanomicrobiales archaeon | reverse complement strand
CAGCACCATCCCCTGGCACGGCCTTCCCCGGGTATCGCCATGACTGCCCCCGCCCCCGGGAGGGGGCGGGGGAGGAGCGCGCAGCGCGGGCGGGGTAGGGGGTGGCAGAGAAGCGTATGGGTATGCCACCCGGGTGAAGCGCGGGCGGGGTGGGGGGTGCCGGAGAGGGACATACGAGTATCCGTCAGAGAGGAACATACGGGTACCCACCCGTGGGGCGACACCCCACCGTCCACCGTCCGGGGAGATCCCGGGGTCGAACCGGGTCAGGACTCGCACTCCCCTCCCCAGGAAACCAGCGCGAAGACCGCTCCCGGGGCACGGCTCACCCCGGCTATACGCCCGGGCACTGTCCCCGCTCCTACTGAGGAGGGGGAGGAGGCTGAAGGCGGTCGGGTGGGAGGACGGAGAGGAGCACTATGGGTGGGATGGGATGAAGGCCAGATATGGTCTGTTCGTCTGGAATCGGTGCAACAGCCTGGCTCCTCCGTGGCCAGACTCAAAACGCCAGCGAAGTACCGGGGCGTCAAGCCCGGAGAACATCAAAAAGGAGACGGGGCGAGGCCTCCCGCCGGAGCGGGTCACCCCTGGTACTCGTCAAGAGCCAGCTGGTACATCCAGTCAAGGAGGAGCGCGCACTCTTCCGGGATGCATTCCTGGTCGCAGCCGATGCACGGGAGGATCTCCCCTCCTGCAAGGATAACGCAGGGGTCGATCGCCCGTTTCTTCGCCCGCAAAAGGTACGTCTTGATGCCGTCGCTGCGGAACTCGACGCGCTCGATCAACCCGGCATCCAGCAGCCGCTTCACGATCCTTGAGCACTTCCTGCTGTCAATCTCGAGGAGTTTCCAGAGCTCGCTCTGGAGGACCCCCTGGCGATGGGATTGGATAACCTTGAGTGCTTCTTCCTCCTGGTCGGACATGGCTATCAGAGCAGGGGTGCAATGGTCAGGATATTATTGCCTCGTATGACGACGGTCCCGAGGGTGCGGCCCCTCTGATCACCGGTATACTCGGTGGTCTCGTCCATATGCAGGTTCAGGTGTTCGTCCACCGCAACGAGCCGACCCTGGAGTTTCCTGCCGTCATCTTTGATCTCAACGACGATTTTCGAGTCAACGAGTGAAAAAACCTTCTTTACGGGGAGTACAATGCCGTTAACCATCTGTTCTTATATGGTTATATTCACGCATTAAAGTTTCTGCCGGGTGGCCGGCCCCCCGATCGCCACCGGACGGAGTTTCGGGTGTACCCCCTCCGCAGTACTTCACTCATTTTTGACGTTCAACATCGAGCAATGCAGCCTCGTGCGACGACGTAACATGGAGTGAGCAGCACCCGGACACCGGACTTCGCGGCTTCGCGGCTCTTCGCGAGAGGCCGTATTGCTATCCGCATCAAGTAGCTCACGCGAAGTCGCGGAAGTTCGCGAAGCTCGGTAGATGGGTTTGCAACTCCCCATCAAGGCTTCGCGCCCTTCGTGTGAGGCTCTATTGTTATCCCCATCCACTGGTGCAACGATTCTCAATTGCCGGCACTCTCAACAGAGGAGATCCTCGATCGTGTTACACACTGACCGGCGGTTTGCATCCCGGAAGACGGCTTGTCCCGGGTATCCCCACACACTGCCCCCCCTCCGGGGGGCGGGGGCTTTGAGGAGGAACGTACGGGTACCCGCCTGCGGGAAGGGGGAAACCCCCTCCCCGGTCCCCTCCCCCCATGGCGATAGCCACCACGGTCCACTCCACGGGGAGATCCGGAAGATGAGCCGGACACGGCTTCCCACCGGGTATCGCCATGACTGCCCTCGCCCCCGGGAGGGGGCGGGGGAGGAGGCCGAAGGCCGGGCGGAGTGGGGGTGCCGGAGAAGAACGTATGAGTTCACACCTGCGGGAAGGGGGAAACCCCCTCCCCCCATGGCGATATCCCCACGGTCCACTCCACGGGGAGATCCCGGAGGAGAACCGGATAGGGCTTTGTCGCCACGCACTGCCCCGTCCCGGGAGGGGGCGGGCGGACGGGGTGGGGGGTGCCGGAAAAGCGTATGGGTATGCCACCTGGGCGCAGCGCGGGCGGGGTGGGGGGTTGCCGAGGGGAGCGCTCTGTGGCGGATGGGGCAAAGGCCAGATATGGTCTGTTCATCTGGAATCGATGCACCAGCTCGCGCGTTGCCGCGGAAGTTCGGGAAGGGGCGTCGATGGTTTGACCTCCTGAGGACTGTCTCAAACAGGTGAGCGAAGGACTGCCTCCGGCACGCGATCGGTCGGCTCTTCAGGGATGTGAAGGTCTCTTCCGCCCCGCCCGGGACACCGGCATGCCGCGCCTCCTGAAGGCCGCTGATGCCTTCGCGTGAGGCCCCCCCGGCCCCGAGCACCGAAAATGAGGGTGCGCCCTATCCCTCCCGCAGATCGTCCGCACGCAAAAACAATCACGCCGGTGCTTCCGGGTCAGGAACGATCTCCCGCTCCGGGTCGAGCAGGACGTCGTGCGGGAGCCCGACGAGCGCGACGGCCGCGAGCGCCCCGATGACGCCCCGGCCCCCGTGGAGATGGGCCCCGAACCGTTCGGCGGTCGCCTCCGCCGCTCCCCGGGTGAGCACCGCCTCTCTCGCGCTCCTCCCGTAGGCCCGCAGATCGTCCGGTACCCGGAACCCCTGCCGGACGGCGATCCCCCACTCCGCCGACGCCGCTTCGTCGGCGACGAACCGCACGGCGGACTCCTCGACCCTTGAGACCAGGGCGGGCTCCACCGCAAGTTCGATGTAACTGCAGGAGTTCCCGGCGGTCCGGCCCTCGAGCCGCGGGTTGAGCATCGCCACCCGGTGGCCGATCGGCATGACGCCGTCCAGTTCTGCAAGGTGCTGGAGGAGGGCGAGGGCGAGGGCGAACGTCGCGCCCTCGGTCCCGGTATCGGTGTCGTCGATACCGATGGCGACGTAGGCAAGCGCCCGGGTGATCACCTCGCCCTCGACCACTGCCCCTTCGCGGCGGACGATGACCTCGCAGACGCCCTCGGCAAAGGACATCATATCGGTGAGCGAGTAGGCCGGGCCCCCGATACACCTGATGTGCTGGTGGATGTAGTCGCCCTCGTGAAAGACGCCGGCGATCCCGACCGCCGGCGCCGGGTCGAGCCCGACGGCGACGTCCCGCCGCCCGAGGACCGCCCGTTCCCGGAGCAGGGTCCCGTCCCGGCGGACCGATTGCAGGGCGCCGCCGGCACGGGCATGGTGGAACTCGCAGAATGCGGCGCACCCGCCGCTCATGCACTCGTGGTAGATCTCGACCTCGCCGCCGTCGACGGTGGTGAAGACCCGCCGGCAGGCGCTCTCCGGCATCACGCTGCTTGCCGCGTAGCGGGCGGCGTGCCGGCCCCGCTGCTCCTCCGTGAGGAGGACGCACCCCTCCTCGATGAGGCGGTTCACCCAGTCCTGAACGGTGCTCCGGGGGGTATCGAAGGCCTCCGCGATATCGGCCACCGTGAAAGAGCCTCTCTCGAGCGTCACCTGACGCATCAGCCGCAGGTACTGTTTTCTCCGTTCAAGAACCCTTGACATGCCTGCTCTGGATGTAGAGGAGATCACCGATCACGGCGCTGGCGGTCTCGGCGGAGCCCGCGCCTTTTCCGATGAACGTGAGGTCCCCGGCGAGGTCCGCCTCCACGGTGACGGCGTTGAGCGTTCCTTCGACGACGAGCGGATGGATTTTCGGGATGATCCGCGGCGATACCCGGAGCACCCCGGCACCCGGGATGATCTCGCCGATCAGCCGGATGGTGCAGTCCTGGTCCTCCGCAAGCTGCAGGGCCTCGGGCGAGAGGAGGGTGATCCCCGTCCTCTCCACGTCGTCGAGCGTCGTATGCAGGTCAAGGAGGGCGTTTGCGAGGATGACCAGTTTAACGCCTGCGTCGATCCCCTCGACGTCGTAGGTCGGGTCCGCCTCGGCATACCCGAGGTCCCGGGCCTCGGCAAGGGCCTGCTCGTAGGTGAGGCCCTCTGCGGCCATCCGGGTGAGGATGTAGTTGCAGGTGCCGTTGAAGACCCCATACAGCCGTGAGATGGTGTTCCCGGCAAGCCCTTCCTGCATTGCATGGATGAGCGGGATAGCGCCGCAGACCGTCGCCTCGTACTTCAGGAGGACGCCGTTTGCCTCCGCAAGAGCCCGGAGTTCGGGGTAGGCGAGGGCGATCGGGCCTTTGTTTGACGTGACGACGTGCCTGCCCCGCCGGAGGGCTTCCCGGATGTGGCCCAGCGCCGGTTCGCCGGTCTCCACGTTCGTCGGGGTCACCTCGACGAGGACGTCGTACTCCGCCTTCGCCACGACGTCCCCCGGGCTGACGCCCGCATTGCCGCAGGGGCCGCCGTTCTCTTTCTGGGCGAGCGCCGCCGCAAGATCGATCCCGCCGGCGTCGATGATGCCGCTCCTCGAGTCGGCAAGACCGGTGACGGTGATATCGAGGTCTTTTGCAAGGAGAGCCCGGGCGATCCCCCGGCCGACGGAGCCGAACCCGAGGATGGCGATCCGCATCATGCGTCCTCCAGGGGCTCGATGATGAGGAGATCCTTCTGTTTCGCGACGGCGGAGAGGATCCGTATCGCTCTCTTCATCTCCGCCCGGGTGGTCGAACGGATGGTGATGCGGGCCGACGAGGGGGCGTCGATCGCCGGCATAACGAGCGAGAGTTCCGTCACCTCGGCCGAACCGGTCCTGTCGATCTGGTCGACGGTGTCGGAGAGGTCCGTGTGCATCAGGTGCCCGATCATGATCAGCGTGCACTCGTAGAGGAGCCGCTCCTCGCCGATGCGCACGACGCTGACGCCCTGCTCGCGGAAGAGTTCGAGGAGGTTAGGAAGGCGCCCTTCCGGCAGTTCCAGGACGATCTGGACGTCCAGCGCTTCTGCGGGTGTCGAGGTCTCTCTCTGGTGAATGACCGCTATGATGTTTCCCCCGACGGCCGAGATCGGTTTGAGGGCCGCGACCAGCTGTCCCGGCTGGTCCTTCATCTCGAGCTTCATGGATACCTGCAAAAAAACCACCTGCTGAATGGTTGACCGGCCGGGAAGATAAGCCTTATACCTTCGGGCGAGGGAGACGCCGTAAAAAGAGCGGGGATGAGCGGTGCCGGTTACCGCACCGACCCGGGCGCCCCGGTGACGATCGTGAGGGCCCGGGCAAACTCCGGGAGGATCTCGGCGGGGATGCCCATGACGAGTTCGTTGTCTTCGATGCCGGAGAACCGGCGCGAGCCGTCGCAGCCGAGAGAGTAGTTGATCCTGCCGGTGAGGTAGGGCTGCGCGGTCGCGTCCGCACAGACCGACTGGATCCCCGACATCGTGGACTCTATCCGCCCGCCGAGCTGGTAGAGCGTGGCCTGCGCGAGTTTCAGCATCGAGCGGGGTTCGGCGACGATGATGACGACGTGCGGGTCAAACGGCGTCTTCTCAAGCGGCGCGTAGACCGTCGCGTAGGTCTCGAGCTCCGGGACGTGGGGCACCTGCTGGATCGTCCGCATGCAGGCGGCCCAGCTCTCGAACTTGCCGAGCTTGTAGTAGAACTCCCCCGTGCGGAGGCTTTTCGTGAGCTCCTTCAGCCCGAGGGCCCAGCCGCCCCCCATGCAGACGTGTTTGTCGGCGGTCGCGTAGAAGATCGCACCATCGAGCCTGGCTTTGCTGACCATCTGGCAGTGGCGGACCGTCTCTTCGATCGGTTTGACCCCTTCGGGGATGCCTTCGGGGCTCTTTGCAAGTTTCACCGCGACCGGCGACCCCCGGAGGTTGAGGGTCGTCTTGAGCGTCTCTGCAATCTCTGCGTAAGAGAGTTTCGTGCGCATCTGATCTTCCATGATCGTGCTCCTGTGGAGATAATCCTCCCCGCCCCCCATAAAATCTCGGTTTGAGGTATCAGAGGTTGCGGAGTTTATGGTTCACCTTCTCAAAGAAGGGTTTTCCGGTAGAGACGAAGAGGGCGGGCTCGTCCGCCTTCTTCACCGTGATCGTGGCCTCTCGTTCGAGCTCGAACGTGCTCTGCCCGTCAATGACGAGGTGCGCCGGTTTCTCGGTCTCAAGGGTGATCTCGAGGTTCCTCCCGGTGCTGATGATGTGAGGGCGCGACGAGAGCATGTAGGGCGCGAGCGGCACGAGGAGGAACCCCTCGATCAGCGGGTCGACGATCGGCCCTCCCGCGCTCATGGCGTAGGCGGTCGACCCGGTCGGGGTGGATATGAGCAGGCCGTCGGCCCTGAATCGTTCCGCCGGCGTCCCATCGACGTAGACGCCGAACCGGAGCATCTTCGCCGGCCGGTCGGTGACGATGACCGCCTCGTTGAGGGCGTCGCCAAGCCATCTCCCGTCGACGGAGAGGCTGACCCGGAGCCGCCGCTCGACCGGGAACGTGGTCTTATTGGCGGCGAAGAACGCACGGGCTTCGTCGGGCTCCAGGTCCGCGAGGAACCCCACCTCGCCCCAGTTGACCCCAAGGACCGGGACCTGCTTCCTCATCTGGTGGACGGTGAGGAGGACCGACCCGTCGCCGCCGACGACCACGACGAGGTCGCCCGTGATCTCCTCAAACGGGACGCCCTCCTTCCCGAGGTGCCTTGCCGTGCCCTCCTCGAAGGCGACGTCGTGCCCGAGGGCTTCGAGGTCCCGGGCGAGGTCTCCGGTGTAGCGGAGCGCATCCGCATCGTCGATACGCGATACCAGCACGATCTTCATATCCAGACTACCTCAGGTACTCGATGACTTTGTTGTGCAGGATCCCGTTCGTGGCGACCAGGCTCCGCCCGACCGATACCTCGTCGGGGAAGACGAGGGTGTTCCCCTCGAGGTCCGAGACGGTGCCGCCGGCCTCTTCGCAGACCAGCATCCCCGCCGCCGCGTCCGTGACGCGGAGCGTCCCCCGCACGTCGATGAACCCGTCGATACGGCCGCACCCGACGTAGCAGAGTTCGAGCGCCGATGCGCCGAGGAGGCGCCACCGCCGGATCTGCCGGTTGATCCCGAGCACGCGGGTCGGGTCGAACTTCCGGCCGTAGACGCTCATGGCGCTCTCCTGGAGGAGCGATCGCCCCGAGACCCGGATGGGGTGGTCGTCGAGGAAAGCGCCCTGCCCCCGGACGGCATGGAACGTCTCGCCTGTGGCAAGGTTCCGGACGTATCCCGCCTGGACGATACCGCCTTCCGCGTAGGCTATGGAGAGTGCGTAGAAGGGGATCCCGGCGACGGCGTTGTAGGTGCCGTCGACCGGGTCGAGGAAGATGGTGCCTTTCTCCCCGCCCATATCGGCGCACCCGAGCTCCTCGCTGATCAGGCGCCGGCAGAACGGGTTGCGCGTGAAGTAGTCGACGACGATATCCTCTGCAACCTGGTCTATCAGTTTCGTGGGCGTGCCGTCCGCGCCGATCCTCACGCACCTCCCTGCTTCGGGCGTTCCGACCATGCCGGCCACTGCATCGGAAACAGCTCCGGCCAGGTCGTCGCACGCCCGGATAAACTCCATCAAAGACTCTTTGCGCCTCCTCTCGTTCTACGGTGTATTTATGTACTGCAATCCAGATACATTAATCACGCGTTTGTTGAGTAGTGAGACAATATGAAGGAACAGACAGAAGTTGGAAAACTCAAAGAGGGGCGCTACGTCGTCGTTGATGAAGAGCCTTGCAGGATTGTCTCCATCGCCATATCCAAGCCCGGAAAACACGGGGCGGCCAAGTCACGGATCGACTGCATCGGGATCTTTGACGGTGTCAAGCGCTCGATCGTCCAGCCGGTCTCGGCAAAGACCTACGTCCCGGTGGTGGAGCGAAAGATTGCGCAGGTCATATCGATCGCCGGCGCAACCGTCCAGCTCATGGACGTCAAGGACTTTGAGATGTTCGAGCTCACCGTGACCGATGAGCAGGCCGGCGATCTCGAACCGGGCAAGGAGATCGCCTACATAACATCCCTGGGCAAGAAGAAACTTGAGTGACGTATTCTGGCTCTCGAAGACGGGCATGCACGACCTTGCCCATCTCCACTTTGCGGATGCGGATGCGTCCTACGAGGACGCCCGCTACGCCATGTTCGGCGTGCCCTACGATGCCACGACGTCGTTTAAGCCCGGTGCGCGGTTTGGTCCCCGGGCGATCCGGGAACTCTCGTTCAACTTCGAGCCCTACGACCCCTCGACCGGGGTAGACTTTTGTGAGGTGCCGGTCGCGGACCTCGGCGATCTCTCGGTCCTGCGGCTGCCGGAGGACCTGGTCGGCCAGGTGGCCGACGTTACCGGGGACATCGTCCGCGACGGCAAGGTGCCGGTGATGCTCGGGGGCGAGCACACCGCGACGATCGGGGCGGTCAGGGCCGTCCGCCCGGAGGTCTACGTCGTCTGCGACGCGCACCTGGACCTCCGCGACGAGCTTGACGGGCAGCCACGGGTGCGTCACCCGGCGCGTCCTTGATACGGTCGGGGATGTCGTGATCATCGGCGCCCGGAGCGGTGATTCCGAGCAGTTCGCGGTTGCGGCGGAGAGGACGCGGCTGTATACCGCCGATACGGTGCGCGAGCGGGGGATCGCCGCCGTCCTCCGGGAGGTGCTCGGGGAGTTCGGCGGGAGGAGGATCTACCTCTCGATCGACGCCGACGCGATCGACTGCTGCCTCACCCCGGGCCTCGGGACGCCCGAGCCGTTCGGGCTGACGCCGCTCGATATCCGGGAGGTCGTGCGGACCCTTGCGCCGCACGCCGCCGGGTTCGATTACGTCGAGGTCGCCCCGCTCGATGCCGGGCAGACGGCGGCGGTGGCGGCGCAGGTGGTGCGGGAGTTCATCGCGCGGCATTGGGTCGCCGGGCGGTGAAGGGGCCGGGGTCTTTTTCCGGCGCTCTGTTTTACCGCTGGTTCACGCGAAGCAGTGGATATCTATCATGTATCGCCGTGATCGAGGGTAACTCCGGGGCAGGGGCAAAGATAGCGCCTTCTCCCGGGATAACGGCGCCTTTTACATATTCAAAGATCTTCACGTTCGTCACCGCATCGGGTGAGGACTCGTAGATGAGCCGGTAGTGCCGGAGCGCCGGGAT
>JAGVUK010000235.1 GCA_019136335.1 Methanomicrobiales archaeon | reverse complement strand
GGCAAACCCCACGCTGACGAACGTGGCGCCCACCGTCGCGTTCACCGCCGCCGATACCGGGAAGAAACCGGCATCCCCGAGTTCATTGGCAAACCGGCGGTAGGTCTCGTTTGCCGGCAGGGCAGCAGGCACAACGAGCGACCGGTCGGTGGCGTACGCCGCATACGCCGCGGTGCCGTTCGCCACCAGGCCGCCGGCGCGTATCGTCTCCCCGGTCCCTCCCCGGTAATCGAAGACAAACGTCCCGGTGCCTTCGCTCGCAGGATCGATGGTCGCCGTCGCCCTGACGTAGCCGTGCGACGTGAGAATGGCGTGAATCTCCCGGACAAGCGGGTCCTCCTCAAGCCCGGCGAGCAGTGCCGACTGCATGGCCTGCATGCGGTCATGCTCCCGTGCCACCTGGTCCTGGAGCGATTCCATATCCTGCGGCATCTGGCCGGGCAGTTTCGCGTCCGTCTGCTCCGTCTGCTCCGTCGCTGATTGGACGACGTGGACCCGGATCTCCGGGAGGGCGACGCGGATCCGCGGCCCGTCCCCGTACTCGAACGCGACCTCAATGAAGAAGGTGCCGGGCTCCGTGGCCGTCCCGGCGCTGACAGCCATCTCCCGGGTATCCGAAAAGAGCGTGAGCGGCCGGGACTGGGTCCTGACCGCCGGGTCGCCGCCCTCCGGCACAAACCGCACCCCCTGGACGAGCGCCCCGGGGACGTCGGCCCCGAGCGCGTTCTCGACAGTTACCGGGATCGTAGCCTCTTCCCCGACCGGCACGGTGTAGTCGGACTGCCCGGTCGAGAGGGTGATGCCAGCGGCCGCAGCGGAAGCCACACACCCGAAAGCGACCAGGAGGGCGAGGAGGAGGAGCCGCCTCACGGCAGGATCCTCCCCCGGCCGTAGCGGAGGTACATCTCGAGGAGAAGAACACCAAGCGCCCCGGCGAAGAAGACCGAACCGATGCTCGTGTCTTTCGGCTCGCGCGGGATATCGCCGGTCAGCCCGGCATAGATCGCTGCAAGCGTCCCTTCGTCGACCGCCGCGTAGTATTTCCCCCCGGTCGTCCGGGCGATCGCCCGGAGCGTCTCCTCGTCGAGCGCGGCATACTCCGACGTGCCTGCCAGCGGGTTTGCCGAGCCGATGCCCACGGTGTAGACCGGGACGTTCCGCTCGCGGGCATAGCCGGCAGCCTCCGCCGGCGAGAAGGTGCCGGCGTTGCCGGCGCCGTCGGAGAGGAGGATCACCACCCGGTGCCGGTTCGGGATAGAGTCGGCCATGTCGACGCCGAGGGCGAGCCCGTCGCCGAGGGCCGTCTGCCCGTCCCGCCCCCGGACGCCATGGAGCCTCTCGATCACACGGTCCCGGTCGGGAGAGAGATAGGCGGCACTCGTTGCCCCGGACTCGAAGACGACGACCCCCGCATAGTCCTCCGGGTTGAGCCGGGAGAGCAGGACTTCCGCTGCGGCCTTTGCGGCCTCGAGACGAGTCGGGTGGTAGTCGGTCGCCTGCATGCTCCCGGATGTATCCAGCACCAGCACCACGCTGACACCCTCGTCCGCCCCTTCGAGCGGGACGTGCGGGTCGGCAAGGCCGACGAGGATGAGGGCGAGGGCGAGGAGGGCAAGGGCGAAGAGGGTCTGGGGACGCCGCATGCGGCCCGGGCCCTGCGCCTGGGCGGCAACCGCGACCCGGGAGAAGGTGAGCGCCGCATACGACCGCTCCCTGACCGCCCGCCGGTAGAGGAGACAGAGGACCGGGATGCCCGCGAGGCCGACGAGCCAGAGAGGTTCTGCAAACCCGGCCATCTAACCACCCCGGTAGCGCGGGTGCGCGTAGAGGCGGCGCAGGGGGAGGTCGTAGGGCTCTTCGGTGGATACCCGGACCTCCGGCACCCGGCACGAGCGCAGGGCTCCTTCGATCCGGCGGTCAGCCACGGCCAGGGCGTCGGCGTAGGCCCTGCGGAAGGCGGGATCCGAGGTGTCCACGAGCACCTGCTCGCCGGTCTCGGGGTCTTCGAGGAAGACCGGTCCCACGTCCGGGAGGGAGTCTTCTGCGGGGTCGGTCACCCTGACGGCGGTGGTCAGGTCCCGGGCGAACCCGGGGTCGTCGAAGTCGGAGAGGACGACGACCGAGCATCTGCGCCGGACCCTCGTGCAGAGGAACCGAAATGCGGCGGCAAGATCGGTGCCCGTCCCGGTAGATCGGTGTGTAACGAGGGCCTGCACCAGCCTGATGACCTGGCTTTTCCCCGGCCGGGCCGGGATGAACCGCTCGACATGGTCCGTCGCGATGCAGAGGCCCACCCGCCCGTTCTGCCGGTGAGCGGCAAAGATGAGGCTCGCTGCCACCTCGAGTATCCGGCGGTCCTTGCTGACCGATGACCCGAACGTCGCGGACCCCGACCGATCCAGGATGAGGTAGTAGGTCTGGCTCCGCTCTTCCTCGTACTCCCTGACGAAGAGCCGGTCCAGGCGCGCCGAGGCCTTCCAGTCGATCGCCCGGGCGTCGTCACCGGGGAGGTACTCCCGA
>JAGVUK010000025.1 GCA_019136335.1 Methanomicrobiales archaeon | reverse complement strand
TCGAGCACGGGGCTCCCGCCCCGGGACGAACGGGAAGGTTTCATCCCTTATTACGATGCCCGGGGCGCATCACCCGGTTCCTCTCCGCTCAAAAATCTGGCGCGGACAGTCTCCACCAGATCGTCGGTCGTCAGGAGAAGGAGCGTATCGCGCGCCTCAATGACGGTGCTGCCGCCCGGGACAAAGCGTTCGTCCCCTTTCTGCATGAGTATAATGAGCGCCCCTTTCGGCAGCCCGAGGTCGACGACCTGTTTGCCGACCGCCGGGGCATCGGGAGGTATGGTCAGTTCGATGAGCTCGCTCGGGGTATCGGGATCCACGTCAAACTCCCGGGACAACTTGCGCTTCTCCTGGAGAGGCGCGGCGAGACCGAGCCACCGGGCGACGGAGGGGATCGACGTCCCGTGAACAAGCGCCGAGACGAGGACGATGAAGAAGACGATGTTGAAGATCATATCCGCGTCCGGCACTCCTGCAACAAGGGGGTAGGTCGCGAGGATGACCGGGACGGCTCCCCGCAGTCCCACCCAGGAGACCAGGGCTTTCTCGTTCATCGGCATCTTCCAGGGAATCAGCGTAAGCAGGACGGCAACCGGCCGGGCAACCAGGATCAGGAAGATGGCGGTGAGAAGGCCGGGAACGATCACCGGTACGAGCTCCGAGGGAAAGACAAGCAGGCCGAGCGCAAGGAACATAACAATCTGCATCAGCCATGCGATCCCGTCATGGAACCGGATCAGGCTCTTTTTATAGACGATGATGCTGTTCCCCATAACCAGCCCGGCGATGTAGACCGCGATAAACCCGTTTCCTCCAACAGTAGCGGTCAGTCCATATGTCAGCAGCACCATGGCGAGGCTGAGCACCGGGTACAGCCCTTCGGACTCCAATTTGAGACGGTTGATGAGCCAGACGACGAACCTGCCCATACCGTAGCCGAACAGGCCTCCGACGACCATCTGCTGCACGAACATCGGGATGAGAGCGAGGACCGATTCGCCGGGAGTGAGGATCAGGGCGATGATGCCGGTGGTGAGGAAGATCGCCATGGGGTCGTTGCTCCCCGACTCAAACTCGAGGAACGGCCGCAGATTTCCTTTCAGGCGCGCTCTTGCCATGCGCAGGACCGAAAAGACCGCCGCCGCATCGGTGGACGAGACGACCGCCCCGAGAAGAAAACCCGTAAGCGGCGATAACCCGAGGACCAGGACGGCAAATATGCCCAGGACAGCTGCAGTCAGAACAACGCCGACCGTAGAGAGTGCTATCGCCGGCCAGAAAACTGGCTGAATCTCTTCCCACCGGGTGTCCAGGCCCCCGGAGAAGAGGATATACGCAAGTGCAATAACCCCGATCATCTGCGCGATCGGTGGATCGTCGAACGGAATACCGCCCGGCCCTTCGGAGCCCGCCAGCATCCCGACGATGAGGAAGATGAGGAGCGCAGGGACGCCGAGCCTCTCTCCGAATTTATTCGCAATGATACTGATCAGGAAGAGCAGCGATATGCCGAGGAACAGGATCTCGAGGGTAAGCACCATCTCTGGATACAATTCATGCCTGGGGTAACTTAACATCGACTCTTTGCCATTTTGAGCGAGTGCGAGTAGGAAATGGTTTCACCCGCGCTATCTGGGGCGAGCGGGTCTCCCAAGGGAGATGTTCCGCATGCAGGCTCCGTGACCCGGGTCCTCCGGTCACGGTGCGGGCAGGTGGTGAATAGCCGCCGCTCCCGACATATTTCGCCGCATTCATATAGTTGCCGCTGAAAACACGTTGTTCAGGATGGCAGAACTTCCCGCTCTTTCCCGGTCCGCAAGCACCGTACTCCTGCTGACGGCGGCGGTATTCCTCATCGTCGGAGTCCGATCGCTCTCGTACATCGTCACCATCGTCGCCGTATCGCTGATCCTCGCCATGCTTGCGTATCCCGCGACAAAAGCGCTCCGATTGAGAGGGGTGCCGGAGGGCGCCGCCGTCGGCGCGGTCGCGGTCGTCGCCTGCCTTGCAGTCCTGCTGCTCTGCTATCTCGTCTTCTTCTCGTTTGAGAGTCTGGTCCAGGACATCCCGCTCTACGAGCGGGAGTTGAGCGCCCGGCTTGCGGAGATCCTCACCGTCCTCGATACGTACGGGATCAGCACCGGCTCATTCTCGCCGTCTTCGGTCGACCTCGATCGCTTTGCAAGTATCTTCTCCTCGTATGCCCAGAGCCTTGCCGACCTGCTCCTCTACCTCTTCTTCATAGCGGTGACGACGATCTTCATGCTCTTTGAGGCTCCAAAAGTACCCGACCGCATGCGGAGGGTGGTCGGAGACCGGTCGGGAAGCGTCGAGGCGATCTCCCGCATGAGCAGGTTCCTGATCGACTTCGTCATCGTCAGGACCGAGGTGAATATTGTCCACGGGTTCCTCTTCGGTGCGTTCCTCTGGGTTATGGGGGTGCATTCAGCCGTCCTCTGGGGAGTGCTGACGTTCCTGCTCTCGTACATCCCCTACATCGGCCTGATCATCGCGGCACTCCCGGCGATCTTCTTTGCCTGGCTGCAGTTCGGGCTAGGAGGCGCGGTCGCCGTGGTTGCGGCCGTCGTTGTCCTGAACGCGCTTGTGGAGAACCCGATCTTTGCGCACCTTGCATCGAGACGCTTCGACATCCCCGCCCTTGTGGTCGTGCTCTCGGTCATCTTCTGGGGGTGGGCCCTCGGTGTCGCCGGGATGATCTTTGCCGTTCCGCTCACGCTCATCGTTCTCGCGGTCATCCAGTCAAGCGACGACTGGGCGTGGGTGAACACGATCCTGGGGGTCGACCACCTCTTTGCAGGAGAGCGAGCGCCCCCTGGAGAGAGCAGGGAGGGCGACGCGCCGCCGGCAGGGTAAGTATCCCCCTCGGGGGCTTTGCCCTGCCTGAACGTGGGCGCTATTCCTGCCGGTGCCGGGGTACGGCACGGTGCCAGAAGGTTGATATCTTCTCCGGGTAGTCCTTCTTGGGGAACAGAGAATGCTCTACACACGCGAGATCATCCAAAAGATCTGGGATGCACAGGGCTACGGGAACCTCGCCGTCTGGGCGGATGGAACGACCGCTGTCATCGCCCCGGGCGAAAACCCGGAAAAAGACGGAGAAGCGCCGCTTGCGATCTTCAAGCCCATCCCCCTTGTGGCACGGTTTCCGATGCTTGGCTTCGCCACCCACGACGCCGACCTGCTCCGCGAGGTTGAGACGAGGATACGGGAGGCGGGCGGTGAGATCGAGCGGGATCGAGGGGCCTCAACGTGACGGCCGAGTAGCCACTCCCGCCGCCTCCCGGGACGGGGGCAATCATGAGCGAGAGCGGACTCGCGCTGACACCGGGGCAGTGACTGCTGAAAAAAAGAGATTGATCGTTGAGCGTTTCCGGGAATGGTTACTCGGTCGTCTTCCCGTCGAAATGCTCTTCCCGGGCCATGGCTTCTTCCCGGGTCTTCCGCACGACCTTATCCCGGTGCTCAGGCGGGGAGTAGATCGTGTAGAGTTTGAGATTGGCGGTCTTTGAGGTGTTCAGGACATTGTGATTCGCGCCGCTCGGCACGACCACCGCGCTGCCGTCCTTGACGGTGTGCTTCACGCCGTCGATCACGACGGCCCCCTCACCCTCCTCGAACCGGAAGAACTGATCGATGTCGTCGTGAACTTCCTCGCCAATCTCCTCGCCGGGCTTGAGGCACATCAGCACGAGCTGGCTGAACTTCCCCGTATAGAGGACCCTGCGGAAATCGGTGTTCTTTACTGTTTCTTTCTCGATATCTGCCACAAATCCTTTCTTCATCTCGCAAGCCTCCCGATAGTCGGGGTTGGTTATAGGTTGTTAACGCTTCAATGTGGAGCGCCGCTGGTATTTCACCATTTTGATCGGTGCGCCGGCACCGGGACTGATGTTCAACGAGTGGTCCCGGGTGAACAATCCACCGGCGGACCCGGGCGGCGACCCCGCTCCCGGGTGCAAACGCCGGCAGATCCCCCTGCTATGGATGGTGATGCGGAAGGGCGGGGATCACCTGCGGCCCTTCTTCACTTCCGCGATCATCTCCTCGACCTCTGCATAGCCGTGCTGGTAGAACCCCTCTTCGGCGGGCTCGATCTCCCGGAGAAGTCGCAGGAACTCCCCCGCATGCTCCTTCTCCTCATTCGCGATATCACGCATCACCTTCTGGACCAGCGGGTCGTCGGTCGATTCGGCTAGCTGGTCGTAGAGCTGGATCGCCTCGTATTCGGCGGCGATCGAGAACCGGATCGTCCGGATGAGTTCTCCGCGGTCCATCCTGCGTTCCATCCTGTTCCCGGCGAACGGGTTTGCAAACTCGGGCATCTCACATGACCTCCTGCAGGGAAGGGCAGGCCTCCCCCGGGCTCATGCAGCGGGGCGTCATATATAGGTTGGGACCGGCTGTTGCCACGGGGAGGAAGACCGCCGGGACAGGGGTGATCCGTACCCGGGGGTACAGAGGGGCCGAAAGCGACTCGAAAACCCGGGTCAGCGTACCGGGCCTCCTTCTGGAAGCACGGGGTAACAGTCCGGGCGGGGAGAGTCTCGACGACGGGCGCGGGTTCACCAGACCCACGTCTGGTCGACCCAGCGCTCGTAATCGCCCGGCCATTCGGGTTTAGCACCGGTGATGACCGCTTTGAACTTCTCCTGGAACCGCCGGTGGAACGCCTCGACCTCCGGGTACTGCCGCCGGGTCCGGATCGCTTCGGCGAGCGTCTTCCCGAGCTCGTGAGCATCCTCTTTTGCCCGGGCCAGGGCATCCGGGTCCTTCCCGGTCGCGACCCCCACGCCGCCGACCGGCGTCGCGCCGAGCATCTGGAGGAAGTGGTTCAGGTACCCGACGACCGCCTGCTCGGCGTGATCGCCCGATGTGGAGACCGAGCACCCGTACTTCCCCGTGAACGCCTGGCACTGGATCCCGTCGGCCATCCGGTCAATGAACAGTTTCATCTGGCCGGTGATCTGGTCGATGTGCACGGGCGAACCGAGCACAAGCCCGTCGGCAGCCTTGATCTTCGCATACAGTTTCGGGAAGTCGTCCTCCTCGGCGCATCTGCCCTCCTGGAAACAGGCGCTGCAGGCGTTGCGGAACCTGATGTCGAGGTCTATGAGGTTCACGACATCGACCTCTGCGCCCTTCTCCTTCGCGCCCTCAAGGACCGCCGCGATGAGCTGCAGCGTGGCGCTTCGCTCGCCCCGGGGGCTCCCGTTGATACCGATTATCTTCATAATAACAACTCCGGACAGCGGCGCCTATCGGCGGCACCGGTTATGAAGCTTGTCAGCAGGTTTCACCTCGCACGTCTCTCCGGGTCGGAGAGGGGATCCCGCCGGATGCGGATGTTTTCCCCGGGGAGGAGCGTAACCGTGGCCTGGTCAAGTGGCGCTTCCACGAATGCCTAACCGGTCCGGGGAAGGATTGCCGCGACCGTGATCGCGTAGGTGATCGTCTCCCCTGCAAGCGGGTGGTTGGCGTCGACCGTGACACTCTTCTCGGTCACGTCGACGACGGTCACCAGGCAGGGTTTTCCCATCACCTCCACCTTCAGGAACTCGCCGGGTACCGGTTCGTGGTCGAGGTTCAGCTTCTTGCGCTTCATCGTGACCACGAGCCTGCTGCGATACTTCCCGTAGGCCTTCTCCGGAGGCAGCACCACGGTTACCGTCTCGCCCGGCTCTTTTCCGATCAGCGCCTCCTCAAAGAAGGGGTTGATCTGGCGCTTTCCAAGGGTTACCCGGATCGGTTCGCCGTTTCGGGTATCCTCGAAGATCTCACCGTCAGGGCGGGTGCTGGTGAAATGCAGGAGCAGGGTGTCGCCGTCTGTCACGGGTGCCATAGGTGTCTGATCGGTACCAGGTTTGTCGGGCCGTTGCTTTAACCTGCTGGGGTGATGGGGGCGGAGCGGGACGACCCCGCCCGGCAGGTGCGGAGGTGAACGCAGAGCCGCCCTTCCCGGCCCCCTCACAGGTGCCCCATCTCAGCGAAACCCCGCCCGCCAGGGCCGCTGCCATGACAATAATCCAGCGGATAGGAAATTTATTATACCACTTTTATAGAGGTGGTGGCATGTCACCATCATACCGCGAAGCAACAATAAATTCCGTAGATGCAAATCCCACGGCCGGCGGAAGTACGGGTGGCGGCCGTGACGAGAGCGGCAAACCGTATTTCTATCCGAACGTGTCGGTGAGTATCGGGTACTGGTTCGACAACGAAGGAGTCCCTTCCTCGAACTGGGATACGTTCTTTACGGCGAAGTTGTTCATCAACGGTTCGCTGGTCGACACGAAGCAGGTGCTTGCGGGTGGGGGTCCGCAGACCTATTCGTTCTTTACGCACACGTTCCCGGACCCGGGAACATATGCAGTGGAGGTCCGCGGCAAGAACACGAAGTCGCTTACGGTCACGATCAAGAATCCTCCGGTAGAACAGAAGCGCGCAACGCAGTAATGCGTGGCAGGATGTTAACTTTTTTTCGATTACCTATAACCCGCATCCAGAATGCGAGGGGTGGGATTCGAACCCACGGACCCCTGCGGGAGTGGATCTTAAGTCCACCGCCTTTGGCCGGGCTTGGCTACCCTCGCTCGAAGAAGAGTACCTGAGTACCCATTACTATTATCAACGAAACGTATTAAGCCCGACGCCCGGCACGAGCGGGATCCGACGGCCCCGGCGATGCCTGCATTCCGGAAATATCAGGCCTCCGCACGCCGGGCGGCAACGAGATCCCGGATCCGATACATTGTATACCATCGGGGTGCAATGGTGCTCTACGTGACGATGCCGCGGCGCATCCATATCACGCAGGAATGAACGACATGCTATCCGGGCCGCCACCCCCCGACAGATCCCTTGAAAGACTGCAGGCTCTCTTCGACTACGACCCTGAATTCCCGCTCGATATCGAAGAGACCCTCCTCGAAGAGAGAGACGGCATCGCCATCCATGACCTGCGCTACAGCGCCGCCCCCAAAAGGAGATTCGCCGCCTACCTCGTGGTGCCGCCGGGGGCGGGCCGCTTCGCCGGCGTCGTCTACGTCCACCCCGGGCCCGGAAGCCGGGATGCGTTCCTCGACGAGGCGGTGACACTCGCCCGGCGGGGAGTGGTCTCCCTCCTCGTCGATGCCCCCTGGACCGAGAAAGCGGTGGCGACGTGGGGAAAAACGGTGACGAACCCGGAGCATGCCATGCGGGAGCATATCCTGACCGTGATCGGGTTGCGCCGGGGCATCGACCTCCTTGCGGCACGATCGGACGTGGATGCGAACAGAATCGGCTACGTGGGCCACAGTTTCGGAGCGCTCATCGGCGGGGTGCTCGCCGGGGTGGAGCGGCGGGTGCGGGCCTACGTGCTGATGGCGGGAACCAGGAGTTTCACCGACGTCGCCGTCCTCAACCTGCCCGATCTCGCAGGAGAAGCCCTTGCGACCTACCGCCGGACCCTGGCGCCCATCGACCCGGGGAGTGCCGTCGGCCACGCCGCGCCGGCAGCCCTGCTGTTTCAGTTCGGTCTCCGGGACGACTTTTTCCCGCGGGAAAAGTCCCTGGAGCTCTTCGAAGCGGCGAGCGAACCGAAGTCAGTGCAGTGGTACGACGCGGGCCACTACTTGAGCGACGAGGCACGGGAGGATCGCATGGCGTGGCTGGGTGCGGAACTCTTCCTGCGTCCTGCACGGTGATTGCCCCGGCCCTTCGGCATCGTGAGCGGCAGTACGTCCGAGAAGGCCCCGGGTACCGGGCAGTTCGCCGCACATCCCTCCCCGTATGAACGGTCGACGGCTCACTCCCCACGCCCTCTGATGAGCCCGACACCCAGGATCAGGAGTCCGGCCGGCACGGGTCACCGCCGCCGGAGCGACCATGCACCGACCGCAAGAAGCCCGGCAACCGCGGCGAGCCCGCCGACCGGTGCCGCCGGACCGGCGGAAGCGGCCTGCATCGCCGCCGCCAGGTCCTCCCGTGCGGTCGGCATGCCCGGCCAGGGGAGGCTGTAGTCGGGGTCGAGGTCGAGCGAACGGTTCAGCGCCGCGGCCGCACCCGTGGCGTTCCCGGCGGCAAGGAGGATCTCGCCCTGGATGTGCCAGAGGTGGGCGCTCTCCGGATCGAGGGCAATCCCTTGGTCGACGGCCGACTCCGCGCCGGTCAGATTCTCAAGTCCGGCAAGCGCCATCGCCTTCACCCCCCAGGACGCGGCGTCCGCGGGGTCGAGGAGGAGGGCGGCATCCGCATCGGCGAGCGCGGCAGAGTAGTTTCCCATCGCGACGTACGCGTAGCCGCGGTTCGCATAGCGGACGGGTTTTGGGTCCAGAGCGATCGCCTCGCTCACCACGGCCGCCGCCTCAGGGTAGCGGCCGAGCTTGCGCAGGGCGTAGCCCTCCATGCAGAGAAGAGAGACGTTGCCGGGCTCGACGGCCAGACCCTCGCCGGTCGCGGCGAGGACGCCGTCCCAGTCCCTCTCCGCGACGGCGGACGTTGCCCGGTCAACAGGATCGGAGATGCTCGCGGTATCGGCGGCGAGGCAACAGGGGACGACGAGCAGGAAGATGAGGAGAGCGATGCAAAACCGGGAACGGCCCGGAAGGGGGCAGGAGGAGGTCATAGAAGGTTACAGAGCCTTCTCGGCCGTTAAATATTTCGAAACGGGGAGGAGGTCACCCGAGCCGCCGCACCACCC
>JAGVUK010000323.1 GCA_019136335.1 Methanomicrobiales archaeon | reverse complement strand
CCCCGTCACCGCCCAAACATCCTATCAAGTCTCCGTCTGTCGAACGCCACCACCGTCGGCCTCCCGTGCGGGCACGTCCAGGGGGTCTTCGTCCGGGCGAGCTGCGAAAGGAGGCGTTTCTGCTGGTCGTGCGTGAGAAGGGCGCCGGCCTTCACCGCCCCCCTGCAGGCGACGATGCAGGTGACCGCCTCCCGCCGGTCGGGGGCGGTCCGGGACTCGCCGGCGAGGATCTCGGCGATCGTCTCCCTGACGCTCTCAGGGTCTTCGGCGGCGCCGAGGGCTGCGGGCACCGCCCGGACGGCGAAGGTGTCCCGGCCGAACTCCTCCACCAAGAACCCCTCGGCCGCGAGGAACGGCATCGCGTCCCGGAGCGCTGCCGACTCCTTCGGGGGGAGGGAGAGGACGACGGGCATGATCAGTTCCTGCGACCCGGGCGCTGCATCACGCCGCCCGGCGACCTGGTCGTAGAGGACCCGCTCGTGGGCCGCGTGCTGGTCGACGAGGTAGAGGGTGCCGTCGGCCCCTTCCGCCACGATGTAGGTCGCGGCCACCTGTCCGACCGGTTCCATCGCGGGGAGGAGGTTCTCGGTCCCCTCCGTCTCCGTCCGGCGGAGCTGCTTATCAGAGAGGCCGGGCTCCCCTGCCGCCGGGGCCGGGGCCACTCCCCCCTCCCCTGCCGTGAGGAGCTGCTGCACCGGCTCTGCCGGCGCGTCGTGGGCAAGGTCGTGCCCGGCGAGGGCCTCTCCGACCGCGGCGCGAACCGCCGCGAGGATCTCCCGCTCCCGGGAGAGGCGGACCTCGCGCTTCGTCGGGTGTTCGGGAGGAGGGTGCCGTAGCCCTCACGGACGGCGGCGGCAAGCGCCCGGGAGGATATGCTCCTCCCGTTGATGCTGATAACGACCTGCGACGGGTTCCCCCGGTTCTCCGACGGGCGGGAGACGTAGCCGCCGACAGCGAGGAACGGGAGCCTTCCCCCGATGGGGACGAGCGCCCGGGCAAGGTCCGCGCCGTAGAGCCCGGCGACGGTGGCGAGGAGGTCGCGGGACCGCTGGGTCGCCATCCGCTCCTTCCCGTTGTGCACCACCCGGAAGGCGATCTCCCTGTGCGCGAGTGAGAGGTTCTCCACGACACCGTAGATGTGGGCGAGTTCGGTGTTCCTGCTCTTCAAGAACTTCCGGCGGGCGGGGGTGTTGTAGAAGAGGTGCTCGACGACGACCGTCGTCCCCTCCGGCGTCCCCACATCGCCCGTCTCCACGACCTCGCCGCCCCTGACCACCACCCGGACGCCGGCGAGCGCCCCGGCCCCCCGCGGGCGGGTGACCAGGGTCACCTCCGCGACGGCGGCGATGCTCGCGAGTGCCTCGCCCCGGAACCCGAGCGTCCGGACGGCGGAGAGATCGGCGATATCCCGGATCTTGCTCGTCGCGTGGGGAGAGAACGCGAGGACCGCCTCTTCGGGCGTCATGCCCGCACCGTCGTCGGTCACCCGGATCCTCGTGACCCCCGCCATGTCTGAGGCGACGTCGATGAGGATGCTCGTCGCCCCCGCGTCGATCGCGTTCTCGAGGAGTTCCTTTGCCACCGACGCGGGCCGCTCCACGACCTCGCCGGCGGCGATCTGGTTCACCGTGTCCGGGTCGAGGACCCGTATCGTGGTCCCGGTCATCGCCCGGCCCGCTCCCCGTTCGCCATCTTTTGGAGACGGCAGAGGGTGTTCAACGCCTCGATCGGGGTCATCTCGTCCGGGTTCAGATCTTTGAGTTCCCTGACCGCCGGGTTCTCCGCGACCGCCCCTTCGCCGGGGTCGACGAGGAGCATCTGGGTGTAGCGGGGCGCCCGCACACCGGCCGGGAGCTCCCGCGCCGACGCCTCCTTCAGGAGCTCCATCGCCCGGTCGGTCACCTTCTTCGGGACCCCGGCGAGGCTGGCCACGTGGACGCCGTAACTCCTGTCGGTCGCGCCGGGGATGATCTTTCGGAGGAAGACGACATCCGCTCCCGTATCCTTCACGGCGAAGTGGAAGTTCTTCACCCGCTTCTGCGACCCCTCAAGGTCGATCAGGTCGTGGAAATGGGTCGCAAAGAGCGTCCGGGGCCCGGAGGACGCCCGCCCGTGGAGGAACTCCACCACCGCCCGGGCGATCGCGCACCCGTCAAGCGTGCTCGTCCCCCGCCCGATCTCGTCGAGGATGACAAGGCTCTGCGGCGTTACGTTGTTTAAGATGTTTGCGAGTTCGAGCATCTCGACCATGAACGTGGACTGCCCGGAGGCGAGGTCGTCAAACGCCCCCACCCGGGTGAAGACCCGGTCGACGATCCCGATCGTCGCATGGCGGGCCGGGACGAAACTCCCCATCTGGGCCATGATGCAGCAGAGCGCCACCGCCCGCATGTAGGTGGACTTGCCCGCCATGTTCGCCCCGGTGATGATCATGATCTGGTCGCCGGCGGCATCGAGTTCCGTGTCGTTCGGGACGAACGGCACCGGGAGGTGCCGCTCCACGACCGGGTGGCGCCCGTCGCGGATGATTACCCGGCCGCTCTCCTCGATCACGGGGCGGGAGTAGCCGTAGCGGGCGGCGACCTCGGCGAGGGCCGAATACACGTCGAGCAGCCCCACGGCCCGGGCGGTCGCCTGCAGGTCGGGGACCTCCGCCGCGAGCGTCCGGACGAGTTCGGCGTAGATCTCCGCCTCGAGCGCCCCAAGTCGCTCCTCCGCGGTCGCGATCAGCGCCTCCTTTTCCCGGAGGTCGGGTATCGTATACCGCTCGCCGTTCGCGGTCGTCTGCCTCCGCTCGTACTCCGGCGGCACCAGGTGGAGGTTTGGTTTCGTCACCTCGATGTAGTAGCCAAAGACCCGGTTGTAGGCGACCTTGAGCGACCGGATGCCGGTCCGCTCCCGTTCCTGCTGCTGAAACTCCGCGATCCAGTCCTTCCCGGTCGTCGCGAGGTGCCGGAGTTCGTCGAGTTTCGCGTTGAACCCCTCCCGGATCATACCGCCGGATCGGGCGAGCGCCGGGGCGTCGTCCACGATCGCCCGGCCGACGAGGTCCGTGACGGAGGCGTGGTCGCTCATCGCGTCGAGGGTCTCGCGGACGAGGGCCGGAACCTCGCCGGGAAAGAGTGCCTTCACGCCCGGAACCGCGCAGAGCGACTCTTTGAGCGTCGCAAGGTCCCGGGGGCCGGCGTTCCCGTAGGCGATCCTTCCCGCTATCCGTTCTATGTCGGCAAAATCACCGAGCGCTGCACGGAGCGCCTGGCGCTCGACGGTACGGCCGAGGAGCCATTCCACCGCGTCGAGCCTCTCCTCGATGGCCGCCTTCCGGACCAGAGGGCCGACCAGGAACGACCGCATCGTCCGGCTCCCCATCGGCGTCTCCGTGACGTCGAGCGCGGCAAGAAGCGTGCTTCCGTCGCCTTCGCCCCGGATGCCGGTCGTGATCTCGAGGTTTCTCAAGGTGATCGCGTCGAGGACCATGTTCCCCGACGGGACCCGGGTCGAGAGCCCCGTGATGTGGGGGAGGGGCGACTGCTGGGTCTCCTGGGCGTAGCACAGCGCCGCCCCGGCCGCGGCGACGGCTCCCGCCATCCCCGCGCACCCGTAGCCGTCGAGCGTCGCCGTCCCGAACTGTTCGCAGAGGCGCTCGTACGCCGTGTCAAAATCGAAGGCGTCGTCGCGGTAACGGCTCACCGTCACCCCGACGGCCTCGAACCGGCGGGGAAGTCCCCCTTCGAAACTCTCGGGGAGGATCGCTTCGGACGGGCGGTACCTGACCGCCTCCGAGACGACGTCGGCGTAATCGCACCCGCCGCTCCCCGCGGAGACGAAGAACTCGCCGGTGGAGACGTCCAGGAACGCGAGGCCGAAGGTATCCTTCCGGTCGGGGGCGACCGCCATCAGGTATCGCGCCCCTGCGGACCCGAGCATCGAGGAGTCGATCAGGGTTCCCGGGGTGATCACCCGTGTCACGTCACGTTTCACGATGCCCTTTGCGGTCTTTGGGTCCTCAACCTGGTCGCAGATCACCACCTTGTAGCCCTTGCCCACCAGGCGGGCGATGTAGCCGTCGGCGGCGTGGTGGGGGACGCCCGCAAGCGGCATCCGGTCGCCGTTCCTGTCCTTCCCCCGTGCCGTCAGGGTGATATCGAGTTCACGGGCCACCACGCCGGCGTCTTCGCCGAAGGTCTCGTAGAAGTCCCCCATCCGGAAGAAGAGGACGGCATCGGGGTACCGGTTCTTCACCGCATAGTACTGCCGCATTGCCGGGGTCGGTCCGTCGGTCATCGTTTCTCCTTATACCATCCGCACGGGGCCACATAAGGGTACTCCCTGAAAAATCGGGCAGAACGGGCTCCGATTACCCGCACCACCGGGAGGGCCCCGCAAAGGTAGATACGTCCGGAGCGCGTACCAGAAACCCGATACTACATGGCGGCGACGATCGCAGAGAAGATATTCTCGATGAAGTGCGGGAGACCCGTCCGCGCGGGGGACGTGGTGATGGCGCCGGTGGACGCGGCGATGATCCACGACATCACCGGGCCCCTTGCGGTCCGGGTCTTTCGCGAGATGGGCGGAGAACGGGTCTTCGACCCGGAGCGGATCATCATGCTCTTCGACCACCAGGTTCCCGCCGACTCGATACCGGCTGCCGAGAACCACGTCTTCATGCGGCGGTTTGCAGAGGAGCAGGGGATCCACAACTACGACCTCCTCGAGGGCGTCTGCCACCAGGTTGTGATGGAGAAGGGGCGGGCGGCCCCGGGCGAGATCATCGTCGGGACCGACTCCCACACCTGCACCTACGGTGCGGCGGGCGCGTTTGCGACCGGTATCGGGTCGACCGATATGGGGTTCGTCCTGAAGTTCGGGGCGCTCTACTTCCGGGTGCCCGAGAGCATCCTCATCGAGGTCGAGGGTGCGTTCGGCCGGAGGGTGGGGGCAAAAGACCTGATCCTCTCCCTTGCCGGGGATATCGGCGCCGATGGGGCGACCTATATGGCGCTTGAGTTCACCGGCAGAGCGATAGGGGAGATGAACATGGCGGGCCGGATGACCTGCGCGAACATGGCGATCGAGATGGGAGCGAAGGCGGGGATCGTCCGGCCCGACGCGGCCACCTGGGAGTACGTCGCCGCCCGCCGCGAGATCGAGCCGTTCGACCTTGCGGGCGACGCGGACGCCGCCTACCGGGAGCGCCGGAAGTACGACGTCACCGGCCTTTCCCCGCAGGTCGCCGTCCCCCACAACGTGGACAACGTCGTGGACGTCGACAAAGTCGCGGGGACGAAGGTCGACCAGGTCTTCATCGGGTCCTGCACGAACGGGCGCTACGAGGACCTTGCCGATGCGGCGGAGGTGCTCGGGTCCGCCGACCGCTTCGCTCCCGGCGTCCGGGTGATCGTCATCCCGGCATCGCGCACGGAGTACCTCAAGGCCCTCCGGGCCGGCCTCATCGAGCGGTTCGTCGAGGCGGGAGCCCTTGTGGAAGCACCGTGCTGCGGCCCCTGCATGGGCGGGGCGTTCGGGCTGCTTGCCCCCGGCGAGGTCTCGCTCTCGACGTCGAACCGGAACTTCCGGGGCAGGCAGGGGAGCGCCCAGGCGTCGGTCTACCTTTCCTCGCCGGCGACGGCGGCGGCAAGCGCCCTCTACGGCGAGATCACCGATCCGAGGGAGGTGTGAAATCATGCGGGTCTGGAAATTCGGCGACGATGTCAATACGGACGCGATCATACCGGGGAGGTTCCTCACGATCTATGACCCCGCGGAGCTTGCGAAACACGCGTTCGAGGGGACGAGAGACGAGTTTGCGAGAGAGGCGCGGGAGGGCGACGTCGTCCTCGGCGGCACCAACTTCGGGTGCGGCTCATCCCGCGAGCACGCGCCGCTTGCGCTCCTCGGGGCCGGGGTCAGGGTCGTGATCGCGAAGTCCTTTGCCCGGATCTTCTACCGAAACGCCGTCAACACCGGGCTTTTGCCCCTGGTCTCTGCCGAGGCGGACAGCATCCGGGACGGCGACGCCGTGACGGTGAACCTCGCCGGGGGCTACATCGAGGCGAACGGCAGAAAGCTCGCGGTCGAGCCGGTGCCCGGGTTCTTGAAAGAGATCGTCGATGCCGGCGGCCTCGTGGCCTACGCGAAGAACCTGGATGAGGTGGAGACATGCAGCACAACGTAGCGGCAATCGGCGGGGACGGGATCGGCCCCGAGATCGTGGCGGCAGGCAAAGAAGTCCTCGACGCCGCAGGGGAGCGATACGGGTTCGATATCGCCTGGACCGACTTCGACGTCGGGGCGGAGCGCTACCTCGCGACAGGCGAGCTCCTCACCGAGGAGGACATCCGGGAGCTCTCGAAGTTTAAGGCGATCTACTTTGGCGCCATCGGCGACGAACGGGTGAAACCCGGGATCCTCGAGAAGGGCATCCTGCTTGCGATCCGGTTCCACTTCGACCAGTTCGTCAACCTCCGGCCGATCCGGCTCCTTGAGGGGGTCGCAACACCGCTTGCGAACAAGCGGCCGGAGGATATCGACTTCGTCGTCGTCCGGGAGAACACCGAGGACTTCTACGTCGGTATCGGCTCCCGGTTCACGGGTGCGCGCGAGCAAAAGACCCTTGAGGTCGTCCGCGACCTCTACAGCGTCAAATTCGGGCTGGACGTCGAGACCGACGCCGACGAGCTCGCCTACCAGATCGGCGTCGTCACCCGGCCGGGCGCAGAGCGGGTGATCCGCTACGCCTTCGACCTCGCCGTTCGGAGGGAGAAGAAGGTCACGTCGGTCGACAAGGCAAACGTCCTCTCCGACGTCTACGGCCTCTGGCGGGACGTCTTCAACCAGGTCGCCGCCGGATACCCGGACGTCGCGACGGAGTTCAACTTCGTCGACGCCGTCACGATGTGGTTCGTCAAGAACCCCGAATGGTTCGACATCGTCGTCACCCCGAACATGTTCGGCGACATCATCACCGACCTCGGGGCCATGATCCAGGGCGGGCTCGGCCTTGCCCCCGGCGGGAACATCAACCCCTCCGGCACGTCGATGTTTGAGCCGATCCACGGTTCCGCGCCGAAGTACCGGGGCCAGGACGTCGCAAACCCGCTCGCGACCATCTGGGCGGGCTCGATGCTCCTCGACCACATCGGCGAGCACGAGGCGGCGGCGGCCGTTCTCGGGGCGGTTGAGCAGAGCATCCTCGACGGGTTCGTGACCCGGGATATGGGCGGCGCGAAGAAGACGAGCGAGGTCGGCCGGTACGTCGCGTCGCTCGTCCGGACGGTGTAGGGCTGCCGGCCCCCATTCCCGTCCTTTATATCCCCGCACCCCCATGATCTTGTAGATCAATGCCAGAGAACCAGCATACGCCGTGCGAAAACCCGCTCTGGCCCTGCGCGATGACCGGGGCGGTCGCCTGCCTTGCGGGGTTTGCGGACCTCGGGGTCATCGTCCACGGTTCGAGCGGATGCTACTTCTACCCCGCATCCCTCGTCGGGGTCCCCGTCCACGGGACGTTCCTTGTCGAGAACGAGATCATCTTCGGCACGGAGTCCCGCCTTAGCGAGGTGATCCGGGATCTCGAGGGGCGGTACTCCCGGATAGCCGTCGTGAACACCTGCGTGCCCGCGATCATGGGCGAGGATATCGGCGACCTCGCCCGCAACGGGCGGGTCCTCATCGTCGACAGCCCGGGGTTCCTCGGCGACCTCGAGGCCGGCTACCGCCGGGCACTTGAAGCGGTCGCGCCGGAGGTGGACCCCGGTGCCGCCGGCGTCAACATCGACGGCATCTGCCGCACCGACCCCTTCTGCCGGGGGAACGCCATCGAGGCCCGGCGCCTGCTCGACCTCGCAGGCGGCACCGTCGGCACCACCTTCTGCCTGGACCGCTACGCCGCGGCTCACCGTGCGGCGCCCTTCACCGTCGGGACGAACCCGGACCTTGCAAGCGGCGTCGGGACCGCTTGCGGCTCGCTCCTCGGGCTTGACGCCGTCAGCGAGACCTTCGAGAACCTTGCCGCCACAGTCGACGGGATCGATGCCCGGCCGGTCAGGGAGGAGGTCGCGTGGGCCGACGAGCGGATTCGGAAGGCCTGCGAGAAGTACCTCCGCAGGTTCGACCCTCCGCGGGTCGCGATCGCCGCCCAGAGTGGGTATGCCGTGTTTGCCGCGGACCTCCTCGACCGGTACCTCGGCGCCGATATCGCCTGTATTGCGGCCCGGAGCGGTCCCGGGGAGGGGGGCGGCGCCGTCGTCCACACGACCGACTTTGCGACCCTCCGGGAGATGATCGCGGGCGCCGAACCGGACCTGGTCATCGGCTCCTCCTACGAGCGGGCAATGGCCCCACACACCGCGTTCGTCGGCCTGACGCCGCCGCTCAGGGGCAGGGTTCTCCTCTCCTCCCGTGCGATTGCCGGGGTCGAGGGGGCGCTCCGGCTGATGGACGAGGTGCTCAACGCCTGCACCAGCCGCAACCGACGAGCGGGGAGCGACTGCGCCGACTGCTTCTAGGAAACCGTTAATACCCGGGGTGCCAGAGCACTCATGCAGGAGAACGGGGGTTCGCCCGGATCCCCGGCTACCGCTGGAGTTGGCCTCTATGCCGCTTGTAAAGATCGAGATCCGCACCGGAAAACCCCCCGAGTACCGGCAATTGCTTATCGGCAGCCTTCGCAAGGCTTTCATGGAAACACTGCAGACCCCGGAGGCCGCCCTCTGGATCCGGCTCTGCGAACGAAAAGTGGAGAACTTTCCGATGCCCCCCGGCCGATCCGACGATGCAGTCCTGATCGAGGTCGCGCTCATGCCGGGGCGCGATCCTGAGAAGAAGAAGGCGCTCTACGGGGCGATCGTCGGTCACCTCGCCCGCGATGCGGGTGTCCGGCCGGGTGACGTCTGCATCGTCCTCTACGAACCGCCCGTCGAGAACTGGGCCGAGCACGGCGAAGCGTTCGCCCCACCCCGGTGAATCCTCCCGGGTAACCGCACCCGGCACAAGGTATTTATGACCCGCCGGGCACAGGGATGCCGGCCTGTCCGTATGGGCGAGGCCGACACAAGGGGGGTTATGTCATGACGCACTACGGTGGATACGCCGCTCACGGTATGCTTCTTGAGAGGATGTTCGATCTCCTCGACGAGGACCAGATGCGGCAGCTGATGATCCGGATGATCGAGTCCCGCATCCGGATGAAGCAGCAGCGCATCGAGATGATGCAGTACAAGGTCGAGACGTATAAGATGGCGCGCGATATGCTCCAGGCAGGGGCAAAGAGGTAAGCCTGTACGCCTTCGTATGCTCCGGTGCGCGGGGCCCCGGGGCTTGCTGCTTTTTTCGGGAAATAAAGCCCGGGGTCCGGGAGGTTTAAACCATCACGACAAATACACCGGTATGGACCTGATCATCAGGAAGTATCACGAAGAGGATTTTTTCCCGGTCTCTCTCCTTGAGCGGGAGAACAGCGGGGGCGACTGCAAGCCCGAGGTCTTCATCCGGCAGGCGGGCGTCCTCTTCGCCGAGACCTTCCTCATCGCGGAATGTGATGGCGAGGTCGTCGGTTACACCATCGGGGCCCTCGTGCAGCACCGGCGAGCGACCGGGTGGATCATCCGGCTGGCGGTCTCGGAGCGGCACCGCCGCCGGGGGGTCGGGGAGCGGCTCGTCGCCGCCGTCACCGGGAGCCTCCGGGAGCGGGGGGCGGGGGAGGTCTACCTCTCGGTCGCACCGTCAAACCACGGCGCCCGGGCGCTCTACGAGAAGCACGGCTTTGAGGAGACGGACTTCTGCCCCGCTTACTTCGGCGAGGGGGCCGATCGCTCCATCCTCCGCAGAGACCTCACTGCAGGGAAGGCTTAATCTGTCCGGATAGGGATTGGTGTGATCACATGCCCCTCACCCCGATCCGTATCGGAGAAGCGTTCAGGCCGGCGCCGGAGTTCCGGTCGTACCTCTACGCGTCGCTGATCCTTGCCGTCCCCCGCTACTACGAGAGCATCGCCTACCGGCTCACCGTCACCGAGATCACCTGGCAGCGGGGAGTCTGGTTCCGGCAGACGGGGATCGTCCCCTACAACCGGATCACGAACGTCGATATCATCCAGGGTCCCCTGATGCGGTTCTTCGCCTTCTCGGCCGTCCGGGTGCAGACCGCCGGCTACTCGGCCCAGGCCCGGGCGGAGATCGTCCTCAACGGGATCGCGGACCCAAAGGACCTCCAGGAGAAGATCATGAACTTCGTCCGGAGGACCGGTCCGGTCGCGGTCGGGGGCGGGCCGGAAGAGGTGCCGGTGCCGCCGGCCGCGGATGCGATCGTGGAGGAGTTGCGGGCGATCCGGAGGCTGCTCGAGAGCCGGGAGGAGAGGTAGAGGAGTTTTTGAGGTTGCGACCGACCGGGGGGTGCGGTATGGCCGACGACCCGGGCTCACGTGCGGGTGGCGCGGCCCGCTCGAAGGTGCGAACCGCGAGCGAACCGCAAGGAAGGAAGAGAATTATCTCCCGCCGACCACGTCCCGCTTGATGACCAGGACCGGCTGGCGGGCGTTCTTGATCACGTACTCCGAGACCGTCCCGAGCAGGCGGTCGCGGATGTTCGACCGGCCGTGGGAACCGATGACGATGAGCGAGGCCTCCTCCGCATCCGCCGCGGCCAGGATCTCCTTTCCGGGGCTGCCGATGGGTGTCCGGACGGTCACTTTCAGGCCCCGCTTCTCAAGCGGCCGCCGGGTATCGATGATCCGGTGTTCGATCTCCTCCCGGAGCTGGCGCTGGGCCTCGGTCTCCCGGTCCGGTACGGTCCCGAGAAACCCCTGCCCCCCCGAGGCGATCAGCGTGACGTCTTTTGAGTCGATGACGTGGACGAGAACCACCTCCCGGGTTCCCGCCTCCTGCAGTGCAGGGATGTAGTCCAGCACCTTCATGGAGGGCGCTGAGAAGTCCGTTGGAAACAGGATGCGTTCGAACATGCTCTGACACTCTCTCTGGTGTTTCTCTCTGCGGGCCGGATATTTAAAAGGCACTGTGGGGGGGCGAGCGGGCGAGGGGTTTTGGACTCTCCACCGCCGGGTGCCCTCACCGGCGACCCTGCCTGCCCCCATCCGCGAACACTCTGTCGACGAGGTCGACGACGGCTGATATGAGCGCCCGGGGCCTTCTTCCCCTCCAGCCGGTCAAATGCCCCATGCGGCAGGGTGCCCGGGGTCCCGCGTGGACAACGGGTTGAAACATCCCCTGCAACGATAGAGAAAGCGGCCCTATGTATTTCACCAACATGGATTCCGAACACCAAAAACCCCTCAAAGACCTCCTCGGCGCGAAGGTCGCGGTTTTAGACCATTTTGTTGACGTCAACAAAATGGTCCCTCCCCGGACCTTCCCGATCTCGTTCATGGGCCTCTAAATCAGGCAGGTATATATACGGGGATTCACACAGTATCACTTATCCGGCTAATCCCTGCCGAAAAATGTATCATTCTACCTGTCTATCAGTAGAATGCTTGAGTGCAATGAGTCTGCTCCGTGGGGTAAATCGTAGAGATGGTGTGGTCCTGATGAGAGTTGATCCCAGGTTGTATGAGTTAAAAAAAGAATTTGATAAAATTTTATGCCCGGAAGTCATAAGAGAAGCAGAACACTTACACCATAAGATCAGCAAATTGTCAGAAGATGATCTGCTTAAATCGTTCACCGTATAAGGCAGAAGATATCAATGGCAGATGGCTCTGAAGACTCACCTTTAGTCTATTCTTTTGAAGACACCCCAAGCCCTACCGGGGGTTCCGCAGTCGGACAATATCTGCATTCGTACCTCAGTGCAATTCGCGCAAGAGCGTTTATCAAGGAAGAGAATTATATCGACAAAGATTATCTCATCGACTATGCTAAATTTTATCTCTGCGGGGTTGAAGGGGCAGAGCGGGAAGACCCCCTGCGCA
>JAGVUK010000072.1 GCA_019136335.1 Methanomicrobiales archaeon | reverse complement strand
CCTTCGGCGAGGCTGTCGGGAAGGCCGGTCTCACGCAGACGGTGCTTGCCGCCGGCGGGCCGTATACGGTGTTTGCACCGGACAATGCCGCCTTTGCGGCTCTCGGCAACGAGACCGTTGCAGCGCTCTTAAACGACACGGAGCTGCTGGATACCCTGCTCATGCACCACGTGGTGAGGGGGGCCTATACCGTGGAAGACCTGATGGCGAGGGCGAATGCCACCGGGAACGAGACGGTTCTCCCGACGCTCACCGGGGATAACCTCACCGTCAGCACGGCCGACGGCAACCTCACGGTAGAGAACGCCACGATCGTCACACCCGATATCACGGCCTCAAACGGTGTCATGCAGATCATCGATACGGTCCTCGTTCCGCCGGGTCTCGTGCTGCCGGAAAACCTGACTCCGGTAGAAAACCAGACTCCAGTGGAAAATCAGACTCCGGTGGAGAACCAGACTCCGGATGCCCCGCCGCCGGGACGGGTCATCCCTTAAACGCCCCCTTTTTTCCTCCGGGTTCCGGACGGGCCGGGTGCTCCGGCCGGGTATGGCATATGCCGGACGCGAGGGCTTATGTTTACTTCCCCCAAACTATTCAGTAGAATGGCTATACGCGGGATCAGCAGGGATCTGCTTGCGATGCTCTTCGAGCTCGGGCGGGAGCATCACCCAAACGAGTTTGTTGCCGTGTTGCGGGAGCGGGACGGCATCATCCGGGACCTCGACCTGGTGCCCGGCACCATCGTCAGGGAAGAGAGCGCCTCGTTCTTCATCGACATGCTCCCGCTGGACATCCACCAGGCCGGCAGCGCTCATAGCCACCCGAACGGCGTCCTCTCGCCGTCGCCGGCGGATCTACGGTTCTTCCCCACGGTAGGGCGGTATCACATCATTGTCGGGTATCCTTACGGGGAGCGGGACTGGCGGAGTTACCGGGCGGACGGTCGCCCCGTCCGCCTCGAGGTGGTCGGATGATCCGTGTGGTCGCAACGGGCACGTTTGACATCCTCCACCCGGGGCACCTCTACTACCTTGAAGAGTCCCGGAACCTCGGCGATGAACTCTCCGTGATCGTGGCGCGGGATGCGAACGTGAAGCATAAGCCAAGGCCAATCCTCCCGGAGGACCAGAGGCTCCGGATGGTCCGGGCATTAAAACCGGTCGATCGTGCGCTCCTTGGCGACCTCCACGACATGTTCAGGCCGATCGCGGAGCTGGAACCCGATATCATCACGCTCGGGTTCAACCAGCACTTTGACGAGGAGAACCTCCGGCAGAGGCTCCGGGAACGGGGACTCGGCGCGGATGTCGTCAGGATATCGGGGTATCCCGGCCCGCTTGCGAGTTCCTCGAAGATTGTCGAGCATATCCTGAAGACCCGGGGGCCCACCCCTCCCGCCGGCGGAGAGGGGTGACCGGGGGAGTTCCGGGCGGCGGTTCATGCGGCAGACCGGCGTATGGGGCGATGACGGGGTTGACGACCGGGCGACCCCGCTCGCGATCTCGGTCCCGTTCCTGCTCTGCGGGGTTTTTCTTGCCGCTGTCGGGCTTTTCCTCCCGGCGGAGCAGTGGTTGCTGCTCGTCGGGATGATGGTCGCTTACATCGTTCCACCGCTCGGTCGGGAGACGATCATCCCGGTCAGCATCCTTCTTGGCATCCCCTGGTGGCTGATCGCGCTCACCGGCATCCCCTGGTGGCTGATCGCGCTCACCCTGGCGTTCCTGGACTTCGCCGGCGGGCTCTTCATGGCCTGGAACTTCCCGCTGGTCCTGCGCGTGCCCTATGTCGGCCCCCGGGTCCGGCGGTTCGTGACGGCGGGCCGCGCCTACCTGGACCGGCGGCCGTGGCTCGAACGCCTCTACTTCGTCGGGCTCATCGCCTTCGTGAGCCTCCCCTTTGACGGGTCGGGGAGCATCGTCGGTTCCATCCTCGGGAGGATGCTCGGGATGACGAAGACTGAGGTCCTCTCCTGCATCACCATCGGCGGTATCATCGGCAGTTTCACCATCGCCCTTGGGATCGACTATATCGTGAACCTCGTCCCGGCAGGAGCCGGGACCTGGGTGTCGGTTGCCGTCTTCCTCCTGATCGGGACCGCGCTCCTGGTGATGTACCGGAGCTATTCGCGAGGGTGGGGGGCGAACACCTGATTGCCTCCCCCCGGCCGAGAGCCGGCAGTCCTCTCCCCGTCGCCTGAGCGTGCGCCCGGCGGCCGGGAGCACGATCGCGGCCGCGGATCACCGCAACTCAAATAGAAAAGATAATATAGTGCGAGGGATTGATCATCCTATCCGCTCCGGGCCACTCCGGGCAGGAGATCCGGAGCGCGGCAGCGTGCGGCCCCATCCCGGGAGGGAGGGACTCGCGATCCCGCGGGCCGCCCGGGACGATCAGGACATGGAACCGCATACAGTGAAGAGTTTCGCGGCCGGCGAACCTCGAGG
>JAGVUK010000200.1 GCA_019136335.1 Methanomicrobiales archaeon | reverse complement strand
TGACGGGCGGCCGCCGGGGCCGGTGCGTTCTGCCCCGGACAGAGGCGTCGGAAGGCGAGTCCGCCACCCCGGTCCCCCGCGGCGGTGTCCCGCGGGGATGCGGCCGCGGTTTCTGTGGCGGCCGGGCGCGAGGCCAGTGATGACGACCGGTGCCGGAGCGAAGGCGCTATCTGCACCGGGCGCGGATCTCTTCTTTGGGAGAATGAAAGATGAACGAGAGAGGACCCGGTGAGGGTCGCGGCCGCCGCGGGCGGGGCCGCCCCCGGGTCCGCCGGATGATCAGCGATGAGGGGGCGTTCCGGTGTTTCGGCCCCCTCTGCGGGCGGCCCGACGAGGTCGTCCTCCTCCTCCCCGAGGAGGTCGAGGCCCTGCGGCTCGTTGACCTCCAGGGGCTCGAACAGGAAGAGGCCGCGCTCGCGCTCGGCATCTCCCGAAAGACCCTCTGGCGCGACCTCCACGAGGCGCGGGGGAAGGTCGCCGACGCCCTTGTGCACGGGAAGACGATCCGGATCGCCGGGTGCGGCCGCCGGCGGGAAGAGGGGTGCCCCGGAGACGGGGATACCTAAAACAGCCTGGAATAGCGCGATAAACGGGCCGTATCCCGCTATTGGAATAGCGGGAGTCAGCCCTGTTTTGACTCAAAAATTGTCGGGAGCGGCAGCCCTACAGCTGCACCTGCGAGAGGGCATCGTAGACGATCTTCCGGTAGATCGCCGGCTGCGTCCCGTACTCCTCCTGCGCCTTCCTCGAGTCTTCGGTGGTCCCGAACGCTTCCAGCCGGTCCAGGGTCTCGCGGGCGGTATCCAGCACCCAGAGGTCGCGGGTCTCCCGGTCGACGACCGAGATCGACTCCACACGGACCGAGACCAGACAGGTCCCGTCCGGGGTCGTATAGAGGTTTGGTTTCCCGACGACGGCGACGAAGGCCGGGGCCTCGATCCGGGCGAGCTGCTGCATCGCCTCGGGCTGGTAGGACCCCGCCATGACAAAGAAGGTGCCTGTGGGATCGACCACCCGCCCGCGGTAGAAGATATTCTGGTCGCCCTGCCGCTGCTTCTCCGTGAGGGTCCCGACGATGAAGATGCGGTTGCTCCGGATACCGGTCGGGAGGATGACGTAGGTCGGGCTCTTCTCGTCATCGCCGTCCTTGAACTGGTAGCGGGTCTCCCGGAGCTCGGATGCAAAGACCCTGCGGGCCGGCTCACGCTCAAACGTGGTCTGGGGCGTCATGCCGGCTCACCCCCGGCGCGGTTCAGCAGTGCAGCCAGTTCCTCGGGCTTGAACGCAACGGGTGTGCAGGAGCTGGCGAGCAATCTACCGCCGAACTCGCTCCCGCTGCAGGTGTAGTAACGCCCGAGCACCGCGTTTCGGATGCGGTAGAAGATCTCGTCCATGCCGAGCGGGTTCGACTCCGCGATCGAAACTGCCTCGGCGAGGGTGATGCCGGCGAGTCTCTCGACGAGTTCGCGCTGCATCAGGACGTTCCGGGCACGTATGCCGTCGTCCAGGACCGCCTTCAGGCGGAGATCGTAGCGGAAGTTGGGCTGGATCTCGTGCACCGGGCAGTAGTTCTGCCGGGAGAGGGTCCGGTTGCACCCCTCGACGGGGCAGCGCTTGATCAGGCCCGATCCCGGGGCAATGTGGACGAGAGCGCCCTGGGCATCGGTCTCGCTCCGCCCGACCTCGATATCACCCTCATCCGTGATGTACATCGCGGTGTTCAGGGTGAGGGAGAGCCTGCCGTTGTACTCGTCGACGGTGGCGTAGAAGATATTGTAGACGGCGTCAAGGTCCAGTTTCTCTTTGCCGTCATCGTTCCAGATGACAAACTTGATGGTGCCGGTCTCGTCACCGAGGAGCCCCGTCTGGAGCATCCGCTCGTGGGAGACCTCCCAGTCCTGGACGACCTTGGCCCGCACGCTTCCCACGCCCGGTTTCAGCTCCGCGATCGGCGTGATCGACGGGAGGAGCGGGATATCCTTCTCCATCCGGGATATGGTGGTGCCCGAGTGGATCTTCAGGTTCGGTGCGCCTTTGTACTCGTCGACGACCGCGGACTCGATCCGGTACCAGTGGCCGTACTCCATCGCGGGGGCGTTTGCCCGGGTCCAGGTCACGAAGCGGATGGCGCCGCTCGAGTCGGCAACGATCCCGCTCTGTGCGATCGAGGGGGAGAGCGACGGGGTCAGGGCGATGATCTTTCCCTCGACGGTCACCCATTCGCCGGGAACGATCTCGCTGATCGGGCGGAGTTCCGTGGAGGTGCCCCCGACGCCGGTGACCTTGTACTCGCGGGCGAGATCGCCCGTCACCGTCCGCTCGGCCTCGGCGACGTTGACGCCGAACTCCTCGACGAGGCGGCGGAGGCGTGATTCGATCTTCTGCCGGTCGGGCTGTGCGCCCTTTGCTTCAAGTTTCCGGGAGATTCTTTCTGTTACCTCTGATAGGTTCATACATACATCTCCAGTCTGTACTTCACATCATGAGGGTATTAAGGCTCGGCGTGCGGGGTGAAAGTGAAACCCTGACCACCCATCACGGTCCCCGCTGGCGCGGCCCTCAGGGGAGAAGCGCGGCGGCGACGGGCCGGCCGCGGGTATGCCGCCCCGGAAGGGTCGCTTATGCCGGGCAGAAGCGCCCAGTTGCGCCGATCCGGAGTTTGGGGCCGAATTGAGGGGGATCTGCCCCGATCCTTGAACGTATATATACCGGCAGGGATAACATCAGATGTATGGCATTAACTGCGGACAGTACAATAGCAGACCTCCTTCGGGAGAAGCCCGAATCGGCACAGGTACTCTTCCGGTTCGGCATGGGTTGCCTTGGCTGCGCCATCGCAAATAACGAGACGATCCGGGAAGCCGCCCAGGCCCACGGCGTCCCCCTCGAAGAGATGCTCTCCGCCCTCGGCGTTGCCGAGGCGTGAACCCTCTCACAACCTTTCCCGGAGGCGCTTGAGCTCGGCGAGCGTGGCCTCGGGATTTCTTTTTACGTAATCCGCGATCGCGGGGACGTGCAGGAGCGTACAGCCGGCGCACCCCCAGACCCTGCCGCCGTTTGAGCTCTCGACCCATTCCCCGAGTTCTTCATCGGCGCAGGGGTAGCAGGGACAGTAGCAGTAGTCGCACCGCTGGCCCGGGAAGTGGCAGGGGTAGTAGGGGCACCCCTCCTTCTCCCACTCCACCCAGTGGTCTCCGCCGTACCGGCTGTAGATGAAGAACGACGGCCCGTCCCGCCGGACCTTCCCCTGGTGCCGCGCGAGGGCCTCCGGCACGCCGTAGAGGACGGCCTCGTGGACCCGCCGCCCGGCCTCGGTCAGTGTCCCGGCATAGGTATGCACGCCGGAGGCGTCACGCTCACAGGCGACGGCGACCGCATCCGTGGTGGTGCC
This sequence comes from Methanomicrobiales archaeon, assembly GCA_019136335.1. Classification (GTDB taxonomy): domain Archaea; phylum Halobacteriota; class Methanomicrobia; order Methanomicrobiales; family Methanoculleaceae; genus Methanoculleus. The sequence continues at coordinate 5,360 of JAGVUK010000200.1, read as the reverse complement.
GGGAAAATCGTAGCCGAGATCGTGGAGCGCCTGGGCTTTCGCCCCGGTCACGGTGATGATCATCTCAAGGAGCGCGGCATCGCACATCCCCTCACGGCTGTGGACGATGATGTTGATGGTGTGTGGAGCGTCGTCGACGGGAGGCGTCGGGTTCGTCACCCCGGCGGTGATGAAGACCGTGACGAAGTCGTACTGGAGCACGCAGAGGTGGCGCATCTCGACGGCCGTCAGGAGCCCGAAATACTCGCGGGAGAGGCCGTGCCGGGCGACAAGAAGGTCGAGGTAACGCCGCGGTTCGTCGCAAAAATCGTGGGGCACCGCGTGGTTCAGGATCGTCGTGACGTCGGCGATACCGCCGTTGAGGCCGGTGCTCGCCGCCCGGAAGCGGCCGCGGAGGAAAAGAGTATCGTCCCTGACAAAATGCCTCATACGGCGGAGTAGCGGATCCGGTCCTTCAGTTCCTGCTGTTTGCCTGCGTTCCAGCCTGCAACATCCTGGAGGTATCCGGTGACCCTGCTGATCTGGACGACATCGTGGCTCCCGCACTCCGGGCAGACGGCATGGCCGCAGAGGGGGCAGTATTCAATACTCTCGACGATGGAGTGGTGGCAGTCGCAGTGGTCGAGCGGGCACATGACCTCAAGCGAGGTCTCGCCGCAGTGCGGGCAGGGGGTCTCGTCCACGACGAAGTGGCACGTGTGGCACTTGTACCGCCGCTCATCTGCGGGAATATCGTTGAGACTCCGGTATTTCTCCGCCAGTCTCTGCTGTTCTGGGCTCCAGTTCATAATACCAGTATCTGCAGGAGAATATATTAACCCTACAGATGCGCAATGGCCCGCATCCGCCTCAGACCACTCATAGGGTTCGTCATATCCCCAGGGGATCGGAACGGAGAACTCATCACCGGCGGATGCGGGAGAACCGTTCGGCCTCGGCGCCTGGGTTTTCTGCCTCGTAGATGCTCCTCCCGACGATGACGCCGTCGACCAGCCGGGCCACCGTATCGAGGTCGCCGCCCTGGGCCCCCACGCCCGGGGAGTAGATCGTCTTCTCACCGACGATCTCGCGGAGCCGGCTGATCCGGTCCGGGCGGGTGGCGGGGGCGATGATCCCGTCGGCCCGGCAGGCGACCGCGAGCGCCGCGAGGCGTTCAGCCACACCCCCGTGGAAGAACTCTGCCGCTCCCGGGTGGCTCATCTCCGCGACGATGTAGGCGGCCCCGTCGTGGTTGTGCGCCACCTCGACGCAGGCCCGCGCCGCATCGGCCCCCACGAACCCGTGGGCGATGACGGCGTCAAACCCGGCCGAGAAGACCGCTTCACAGATGAGGCGGTTGGTGTTCGGGATGTCCGCGACCTTGAAGTCGGCGATGAGCGGGAGGCCGAGGGCGGCGAGGTCTTCGACGATCGCGAGGCCGGCCGGGAGGACGAGCGGGTAGCCGACCTTGATCGCGTCGATGAAGGGAGCGCAGGACTCTGCGATCCCCACCGCCCGCTTCCGGTCGGGGACGTCGAGGGAGAGGATGAGTTCGGTCATCCTTCCAGCCTCTCGAGGGTTGCGGCCACAAGGAGCGGCAGGTTGATGGTCGCATCGCCGTAGACCGTCACGGCGGTGGCCTCTCCGGTGAGTTTGCCCCACGACCGCGCTTCGTCGAGCGTCGCGCCCGAGAGGCCGCCGAGGTCGGGCCGGTCGCCGGTGAGCTGCACCGCGTAGTCAAACCCGTTCTCGGTCATCAGTTTGCTCTGGAGGATGTAGTTCTTCGGGACGCCGCCCCCGACGAGGATTGCCCCGGCCCGTTCGGCCTCGAAACACCGGTCGAGGAGGCCGGGCATATCCCCGAACGCGCTGACCGTGACCCGGTGCGTCTGGGAGAAGAGCCAGTACTGCAGCCCGATCATGGAGTCCTGGATCGCCGGGCAGTAGACCGGCACCCCGGCCTTTGCCGCCTCGGCAAGGATCCCGGCATCAAGCCTCTTCCCAATCCGGTTGAGGAGGTCGGAGATCGAGACCGTCGAGCCTTCCGGGAGGGTCGAGTAGACGTCCTGCATGAACTCCTCGAACCTGATGAACGCCTCGTTCGGGAGGAAGATGTCGTAGATCCGGTTGATCCCTTCCTCGCAGAGTTCGGCGTCGGAGACCTCGGCGGTCCCGTGGTAGTGGTGGCAGCCGATCGCCTCGATGGTGTCGTGGGTGAGGTTCGCCCCCGTCGAGACCAGGACGTCGATGTGCCGGCGCCGGATGAGGTCGGCGACGATGCCCCCCATCCCGCCGGGCACCATGGCGCCCGAGAGGCCGAAGAACTTCAGCGCCTTCTCGTCGCGGAGCATCCGCTCGTAGATGTTGACCGCCTGCCACAGGGACCCCCCGTTGTAGGCTCCCGCTTTTCCGAGTTCGTCGACGAGTTCGCCGACCGTCATACCGGGGCGCACCCGCGCCTGTTGTACCGCATCCCCGTACTTGAAGGTCATGATACCGCTACACCAGTTCTTGAGATGGTATTGGCATTCATGCACAATAACACCTTGTCTCTTCCCGCCGGCGGCAAGGCCCGGCGATCAAAAAGGTATTGAGATGTTGCGGGGACCCAGAGACCGGGTCCCCGCTGCCAGACAGGGGATGACTGATTGGCCGACACGGGATGATCCCGCTCGTCCCGCCGTGTCGGGGGTCCGGATGTAAGCCGGATAGTCTCGTTAGAGAGCGGACTTTCGGGCCGGGAAACCGGAGGGTTTCCGGAGGGATGTCTTCATCTCCGCTCCGTGCATACTCGACCGCGGTTCTGTGCAGCCTGCCGCTGAACCCTGTTTGCCGGGGGTCGGCACCGTCGCGGGCAGGAGGGTCAGAGCGCGTGCGCCATCGCCGCTGACAGTCGGCACGGGATCACCACGGTTATGTTAACTCACAAACATTATAAACTTTCTTTTGTAAAGTCCGTTTGATTGACGGGGGGAGGAGGATCCCGCTTATGCCGTCTCTCCCGGTCACGGCCGTTCGTGGAGGTTACGGCCCGGTTTCCTGCCGGATTGCAGGAGGACCTCCTCCCATCCGGGGACGCCGCGCACCAGCGGCCGGGAGAGGTGCCGGCGGGCGACGGGAGGGACCTCGTACCACCCCGGCCGGATCCGGCGCTCCAGCCTCTCCACCTCCGGTTCGCGGCCGCGGGCGCCGCAGATCCGGCACTTGTAACCCTTCGCGGTCCCGGCGCTCGTCATCCGTTTTGCGCAGGCCGGGCAGACCGGGGGGCGGATGCGGACCGCGGCGGCGAGGCGGGAAACCCCGATCTTCTCGAGGTTGAGGCTCCCCCCCTTGTAGCTCCCGGCCACGGCCACCGTATCCCCGGGTACGAGGGCCCGTACGACGTCGCGGAACCCCTTGGTCGGCTCGTAGGCCATGCAGCGGACCTCAGCGCCGCCGTCCTCGAGGAGGAGCGAGACGTGGCCGCCGGGCCCGGTGACCGGCAATCCGGCGACCGTGCCCCGCACCAGGTAGGACCGCCCCTCCCGGAGTTCTCCGATCGTTCCCGGCAGCAGGTGGGCGTCCGTCCCCTGGTTGGTGGTGTAGACCTGCTCGCAGGCGGGTTCCTCCGAGCGGACACAGGACCGCGCTTCACGGACAGCGATCGGGCTCTCCCCCCGGATGCCGAAGAGGACCGGGTCGGGCGTGTGGGGCACGCAGACCACGACGTCGTTCTTCCGGTCCACCGTGTCCCAGGTACGGGGATAGGTCGCCCTGTCGGCGAGAAAGAGGCTCTCGCGGTCCACCTGCCGGGGAGCGCCCCACATCTCCCGCTTCCGGTAGGCGAGCAGTTCATACGTCCGGTCGGGAAGGTCGCTTGCGACCGCCGCGGCCGCCCCGATAAGGCCGCGCCGGTTCTTGTAGCCCTTATAGCGGGCCCCGACCGATTCGAGCACCCCGACTGCCTCCTCGACGGTGCAGAAGTCCCGGAGCGCCGCGTAGTAAAAGTCCGGCGGCGGCCGGACGGCGGCGACCGCCACGCCGGGGTTCGTCTCCGGGGCACCGAACTCTGCGAGCTCTTCCACGCACGCGCAGGCGAGCGCGAACGCCATCTCAGCATCACCCTCGGCCTCGATACAGACCGCCGCGTTTCCCCGGGTCTTGTGGATGACGTTCGGGTTCAGCCTGACCAGCCGGGCCTCGGCGACACGGATCCCACTCTGCTCCAGCCGCCGCACCAGCACCGCCCCGATATAGGTGGTGCACATCCCGGCAGGGGAATCCGTGTCGTCGATCCCGATCCGCATAACACCATAATTTATATCATTCTCCGGCTATATCGATTCTTAAGGGTTATGTCACAGGATCGCCTTCCCCAGATGGTCATCAGCATCATGCTCCTTGCGGACTTCGACGTCTCGGAGCGGTGCAACATCCGTCCGCGGAGTTTCGACCTTATCGCGAAGAAAGGCGACGTCCTCGTCATCATCAAAGTCGTCTCTCACATCGACAGCGTGACCGCCGATATCGCCTGGGACCTCAACCTGATCGCCCGGTATCTCCAGGCCACCCCGCTCATCGTCGGGGAGCGGGCCCGCGACGCGGAGCTTGAGCGCGGCGTCGTCTACATCCGCTACGGCCTCTTTGCCTTGAGCCCCGAGACGCTCTACGACTACTTCGCAGAAGGGCTCTCGCCGATGGTCTATGCATCCCCGGGCGGCCTCTACGTGAAGATCAAAGGCGACCTTCTCCGGGAGGTCCGGGAGCGCTCCCGGATGTCGCTTGGGGACCTCGCGTCGCACCTCGGAGTCTCCCGCCGGACCATCAGCAAGTACGAGAGCGGCATGGGCACCACGCTCGATGTCGCGATACGGCTTGAGGAACTCTTCAGCGCTCCGCTCGTCGAGACGATCGAGCTCGTCGGCTACCACTCCCCCGAGCCCGGGACCCCTCCGCAATCCGCAACCAGCGACGCCTTCGTCGATCTCGAACGGATGGGGATGGAGATCCACGCGATGCGGCAGGCCCCGTTCCAGGCGCTGGCGCTCTTTGACCGGCATACCATCCTGACGGCCTACGGCACCACCCAGAAGATCGTGAAGCGCGCTTCCCTCATCGGCAACATCTCCCAGATCACGAAGACGTTTGCCATGTGCGTCGTCACGGATTACAAAAAGCAGAAAAAGATCGGTAAAACCCTCCTTATCGGCGAAGAGCATCTCCATACCCTCGAAGACGGCTCAGAGCTCATTGATATGATAAATGAGTGAATAGGTTTATATAGAACCACAAACCTACCTTTCTATCGCTTAACAACGGTGATACCTATGTCAAGTCTTGGAGGACAACCAATCCTTATTCTGAAAGAGGGTAGCCAGCGTACCCGCGGTCGTGACGCACAG
>JAGVUK010000171.1 GCA_019136335.1 Methanomicrobiales archaeon | reverse complement strand
CGCCGGATCGACGTCGGCAAAGACCGGCACCGCCCCGCACATCGAGACCGCCGACGCGGTCGCAAAGAACGTGAACGCCGGGACGACCACCTCATCCCCCGGCCCGACCCCGGCTGCGAGCAGCGCCGCGTGGAGGGCGGTGGTCCCGTTCGAGACGGCGACGGCGTGGGGAACGCCGCAGTAGGCGGCGAACTCTTCTTCAAAGGCGGCGGTGACCGGACCCTGGGCGATCATGCCCGAGGCGAGGACGGCGAGGACAGCGTGGTTCTCCTCGTCCCCGAGGGTTGGTTGGGCGATGGGTATGTGCATGGTATTGGCTCCAAAAGCGGATGTCATGTTTCTTTCACTTAGGTTTATATAGGAGTTTGCATTTTTGACTGAAAAGTTATGGGGAAATCCTTAACGCTCCCCTGAATGGGGTGGGAAGGGAGGGCTTATGGGCAGCGGTCTGGCGGGTACTTAGGTTCCGGGGTGATGCCCGGTGTTCTTCACCTCCGGCGGGTGGTGGAGGACGGACGTGAACCCGAATGTTTCACGATCCCGGAAGAGGAGTGTCCCCGTAGACTGAAGCGGCAACCACGGCGGGTACCCCGCAGTCTTTCGCCGCCACGAGCACGCTCACGGTGCCGGTCACGCTCGCCTCATTCGAGGCGAGGGGGTCCTTCACCGACCGGGGCACGGACGGGATCGCCGCCTAGTGGAAGATGCCGTCCGCGCCGGGGAAGGTCTCCGCGAGCAGGTCGAGGTCGGTGATGCTCCCCTCGATGAACGTCACCCGGGGGTGGTCGAGGAGGTGCTCGATCTTCTCCCGCCGCCCCGTGGCGAGGTTGTCGATGATGATGACGTCGTGGTGTTGTGCCAGGGTGTCTGCAAGGTTCTGAGCCCGGGCCGGAGATCCTCCCGCAACCATAGTTGCACCTTTGCACCAGGTTTGCACCGGAATTTCGGGAAAAGTGCAAACAAAGATGCCGGCAGGGACGGTGAGGATTGTTCCATAGGAGGTAGATAGAGAGAGATATGTACTGATCAGAGTAGTCATTTGCACCATTTACACCAAGAACGGAGAGCCTCCCTGCAGGGGCGGGTGACCCGGGCGGGGGTGCCTGTGAAATCCACAGCAGTGCAAACATCACGGGGATACCCGAGTATCTCAACCAGATCGGCGAATAGGGCGCACTAAGGAGTTATTTATGGTGCAAACGAGGTGCAAACGAGTGCAAAAGTGTAAACCGGTCAACCCCGGCGGCCAGGATCAACCCGGCTCGACCTCGGGTGATGGAACCTCTGCAGAACAGGAAGAGCGATCTACCCCCACGCCTGAGCACCCGCACCATCACCGCCACCACCCCGCCGGCCCGCGAGCGCTGACCGTGAGGACTCGTTTCTCTCGAAACCCTCCAGGTTTCTCAAACTCCGGACTTCCGTCCGTTGCACCTGCGGTGCTACTGCTCCATTCGCACCTTACGGTGCTTGCACCTGCGGTGCTACTGCTCCATTCGCACCTTACGGTGCTCGAGCTCCAGCCCCCCGGCCTGTCGCATTCCGTTGGAACATCGCACTCTGCACCTTCTCCGCACGCCAGCCTTCCTGCGCTCGGCAGAGGCATTTTGGGATGACCTCCAGGTAAAAGAGCGATTTGAAAATATGGCATCACTCTGCTCATGGAATTTCCCGGCACCGCTACCACCACCCCGGAATGATCGATCCTATATGCGCCCGCGACCCATTTTCATATATGCGCACCCCTGACGAAGTCCGCCTCCTCCTCGATGACCTCGATGTCGTCCCAGCCGACGAACTCGAAGATCAGGATCTTGACTTCAAAGAATGGATCATGCGCAGTCGAAACGACGCTCTCAATCAGGTTGTCGAATACGCTGTCTGCATGGCTAACGGTGGCGGTGGCACTGTCGTCTTTGGTGTTCGGGATCGTGTCATCGGCAGGGGCCAGGCAATCCTTGGTGTCCCTCTGGAGATCGACATTAACCTGTTGAAGAAGGTTGTCTACGATTCGACCACCCGAAACTCACGCCCGTCTTTGAGGAACTCTGGGTGCCTGAAGGAACCGGCCGTCTCATCCTGATGCAGGTTCACTACGGCATCCCCCCTACACTGACACCCGCGGTCACGCGAAGATCCGGGTTGGAAAGGACTGCCAGCCACTCACCGGCACCCTGCGGCGGCGAATCGGCGTGGAGACCGGGGAGAGTGATTTCACTGCCGGCGAACTCCCCGGAACTCCTGAATCACACATCTCAGCGGCAGCTATGGAGGTGCTCCGGACGTCGGCAGAGCGGGAGCATGCCCCTGATGAGTTCCTCGAACGTTCAGACGTTGACCTCCTTGTCTCGCTCGGTCTAATCCGGTCCGGACACATCACCCGGGCCGGGATCCTTCTCGCCGGAAAAGAACGTTCGATATGCCAACACCTTCCTAACTATGGATGGACCCATCTCCGTATGGTCGATGATACCGACTATTCCGATCGTATGGACGGCCAGAATGCAATGTTAGTTGCCATTGCACGGATATTCGACCGGATAATGGCTGACAATCCTATCACGACCCTCAAACAGGGGATGTTTCACTTCGAGTACCGCCGGTATCCAGAGATTGTTCTCCGAGAGGCACTGATGAACGCCTTCTGCCACGCTGACTACAGGATTGGCGGACCGGTGATCGTCCGCCAGTACCCCGATATGCTGGAGATCGGGAACCCGGGCGGGTTCATCGGAGGGGTCTCGCCTGAGAACATCCTCCATCATCCACCGGTTGCCAGGAATCCCCTCCTCGTCGGGGCGCTCATGCAGTTGCATCTGGTGAACCGAAGTAATCTCGGAGTTCCACGGATGTATAAAGCTATGCTGATCGAGGGAAAGGAAGTGCCGGTTATCAGGGAGCAGGGCGATGCTGTCACGGTGCTCCTTAAGGCCGGAGAGTTTTCCCCCCCCTTCCGGGTTTTTGTCGAGGAAGAGAGCGAAACAGGGAAGGGACTGACGGTCGATCATCTCCTCCTTCTTGCGCATCTACTCCGCTACCCTGAGGTCGATACGCACACGGCCGCAGCTCTGATCCAGCGATCCGAACGTGAGGCGCGGGACGTCTTACATGAGATGGAGACTGTGCGTGGCTACCTGGATCGGGGCGGGACCGGGCGTGGCACCTACTGGGTCCTTCGTCCGGACCTCCACCGGCGGCTAATGGCACCAGGCCACCCCGATCGGGATCGGCGGATCGACTGGGAAGCGGCGAAGACCCGGGTGCTCAGCGT